>CAZPGC010000001.1:0-30184 GCA_964585875.1 uncultured Prolixibacteraceae bacterium
GCCCAATTCATGCGGTCTTCGGGAGAAAACTGCCACGGCGCTCCGTTGTTTTCAATATTCTGAAAAATAGCGTTTAACTCGGCGGGGGCAGCAGCCTCTTCCATCACCAAGTAGCGACGCATAGCCACCACCAGCGACGGGTGGTTTATATTGATGGGGCACTCCTGAGCGCAGGCATTGCAAAGGGTGCAAGCCCACAGCTCTTCTTCACTTATATAGCTGCGTAACAGCGACTTACCGTCGTCATAGTTTTTATCTTTTACCAGGCCGGGTCCTTTTTCTTTCATCCTTGCCCTGAAGTCAATCATCAGCTTGCGCGGCGAAAGCAGCTTGCCGGTGGTGTTGGCCGGACAAACGGAGGTGCAGCGCCCGCATTGGGTGCATGCGAGCGAGTCGAGATAGTTTTTCCAGGTGGCATCTTCCACGTCTTTCACTCCGAAGCGCTCCATTTCGTCCTCGGCGGGCGGCTCCGAAAAGGCGGCATTGGGGTCGAGCATCATCTTCACCTCCTCCGTAATTTTTGGCATATTGTCGATGTATCCCAAAGGCTTCAGCCTGCTGAGAAAAACATTGGGCACCGACATAAACACGTGAAAGTGTTTGGAATAGGGCAAAATGTTGGCAAACAAAAATATCAGCAGGATATGTGTCCACCAATTGAACTCGTGCCAAAAATGCACCGTTGAATGCGGTAAGTTTTGCCACAGCGGCACTAAGAATGACGACACGGGATAGACACCCTTCACCGGCTCGCCCGACTGCAGGCATTCTATCTGATAGAAGGCGTTCATGCCCAGCAACGACACCATTAAAAAGCCTATTATCAGCAGCGCCACGTTGGCATCCTGATGAGATATCTTCTTCATCTCAATGCCCTCAAAACGTTTGATTTTTAATACGTTGCGCCGAATGAGAAAAATGATGATGGCAATGATGATAACCAAGCCGAAAATATCGCCGGCGGCAACCATAAAATCGTAGAAAGGGCCCAGCACCGACAGGGCACGCTCGCTGCCTGTCAGTCCGTCGATAACCATTTCGATGCTGCCGAACAAAATCACCAGAAAGCCCCACCATACCAAGGCGTGGATGCTGCCGATTACCGGCCGCCGCAATATCTTGCTTTGCCCAAGCGCCACTTTAACGGTTAGAGCGATGCGCTTGCCGATATCCCGAACCGGAAAAGCGGGTTTCAGCAAGGCGAAATAGGAGAAAATCCGGCTCATGGTCCACGCGAAAATTCCCAGCGTTGCCACAAGCGTTATCAGAAAAACAATTTGCTTTATCATATTCGTTATGGTTTCGTGTGTTTGAAAGGCACAAATTTATGAAAAAGCCCCTGTGGTTGCACGCTTTGGCGTAATTTAGAATATATTTTGATTAGCTTAAATGCAGTTGCCTTAAATCGAGTGAAATTTTGAGTAGGCACACCAATAAATTTTTGATTGCCACGAATTCACGAATTAATTTTTTTGGGGGGGGAACACGGATGCTAAAAGCAGGATGACAACCTCGGGTTCGTCAGTAGAACATTGATTTGGTAGATTAACTCTGTGCTTATCAGTAAAATCTGTGTTATCTGTGTTCTTCTTCGCTTGTTTTCGGCGGTGAATAGCCACGAATGCACGAACCTTATATTTTTTGTTCGTGCAATCGTGGCTAATTTCGTGGCTAACATTTTATGTAAATAAATGCGGGCGGATTCTTATTTTTTGCCACCGAAAAGCACAAGGTCATTAACCTGAATCTCGGTAACGTAAACCGTGCGCCCGTCTTTATCTTCGTAGCTGCGGTTGGTGAGTTTTCCCTCAATGCCGATTTCCTTTCCTTTTTTTACATAGCTCTCGACAATTTTTACAAGGCCGTTGCGCACAACAAGATTATGCCATTGGGTTTTTTCGATCTTTTCGCCGCTTTTGTTTTTGTAAGTTTCGTTGGTGGCGAGCACGATGTTGGCAATGCTGTTGCCGTTTTCAAAGTTAACGATTTTGGGGTCTGCGCCCACATGTCCGATTAATGTTACTGAATTTTTAAAGTTTCTCATGATTGATAATTTTTAGAAGTTATTAATTTATTGATTTGATTTTCACTGTTGTAAAAGAACGATGATGCAAAACTACAATGAGGTTTTCCCGCGACTCGGTTAATAAACAGTTGATTTCGTTTAACATTCGTTTGTTGTCGTTTGTAAACGGATAATCAACGGAGCGTCAATAAAATACGCTTTTGGTTTATTTTTAGTTTTTTTTCATATTGCTTCCTGTATCTAAGCACATAATATTACCTTTGCAGTCGGAAATACAATTTGGTAATGGAAGAAAATAAGGAAAAGCAGACTTGGATAAAGCGCTTGTTTACCGATTTAAGGTACAAGTACAAGTTAGTGGTGATGAACGAATCGACCATGGAAGAGAGGTTGAATTTTCGTTTGTCGCGCCTCAATGTCATCATTGCTCTTGTGTTAATCAGCTTTTTTTCCATAGCTTTTACCATCGTGGTTATTTGGATAACTCCTTTGAAAGCCTACATCCCGGGATATGCCAGCGTTAAAGAGGTTAAGCAAGTGTATATCAACAAGATGAAGGTCGATTCCTTGGAAAAAGAGATAGAGGCACGCGACCTTTACCTGAAAAATTTCAAAGAAACCATTCTAATGGGAAAAGAGCCGCCGCAAGCCGATAGCTCGATTTTGAAAAAGAATAAAAACATTGATTACAAGAACATTAAAATTACCAATTCGGAAGACGACTCGATGCTGCGGACAGAATGGGAAGAAAAGGAAAAATACGACCTTATTTACTACCCCGACAAGCAAACACAAAGCGGCATAGGCTCATTTATGTTTTTCTCGCCGGTGCGGGGTGTCATTACCAACGGCTTCAATGTGAGGAAGAAACATTACGGTGTCGATGTGGCGGGCACCAAGGACGAAGCCGTGAAAGCCACTCTCGACGGCATGGTGATACTTGCCACGTGGACTTACGAAACGGGGTACATAATAGCCATTCAGCATCATTCGAATCTTGTGTCGGTTTACAAGCACAATTCGGTGCTGTTGAAAAAAGAAGGCGACTACGTGAAGGCCGGCGACCCCATAGCCATCATTGGCAACTCGGGCGAATTGTCCTCCGGTCCGCATCTGCATTTCGAGTTGTGGTATAATGCCAATCCGGTAAACCCTGCCGATTTTGTGGTTTTTGAATGACAAAAAGCCCCGGAAAAATTATCCTTTCTCTATTTGAAGCACAAGGCTGTTGTACCAAGCTTCGCCGTATTTTCTGATAAGAGGCTCGCGCAAACTTTTATATAAAGGAGTGCCTTTTTCTCTTCCGAGCTTAAGGGCGGCATTGCACACGGGCCATTTGTGGTAGTTGACGGCATCGTAGTCGTCGTACTGCGTGATGCGAATGGGATACAGGTGACATGATATGGGTTTGCGAAAATCGGTTTTCCCTTCCAAAAAAGCTTTTTCAATGGCGCAGTAGCTAATTCCGTTTTCGAAAAAAACAAAGGCACATTCGCGGTCATTCACAAGAGGCGTCACAAATTCGCCTCCGATACCATAGTCGAAAACGCCGTTTTTATTCACGACTTCCAGACCTTTTTCCGTCATAAAAGGCTTTATTTCATCAAGATAATCTTCAATAATTCCTATTTCTTCCTCTTCGAGCGGAGCGCCGTCGTCGCCTTCCACACAGCAGTCACCGTGACAGGCTTTCAAATCGCAAATAAACTTCACAGAGGCTACGTCTTCCGACACAATAACATTATCTACAACAATCATTCTTCGGCTTTATTTTCGCGGTTTTTTCTTTCTTGTTCTTTTACGGCTTCGTTGAAACAGCTGCGGCACAATGGCTCGTAGGTCTCCGTTTCGCCGAGCATCACCAACTTGTCGCTGCTCACTTTGCGGTGCGAGATATGCGCTAAATCGCCGCAGCGCATGCAGATGGCGTGCACTTTGGTAACGTATTCGGCAATGGCCATAAGTGCAGGCATGGGTCCGAAAGGCTTTCCCTGAAAGTCCATGTCCAAGCCGGCTACTATTACGCGCAGTCCTCTGTTGGCCAGCTCGTTACAAACATTCACTATTTCCATATCGAAAAACTGTGCCTCGTCGATACCCACCACATCCACATCGGTGGCAAGCAGCAAAATGTTGGCGGGGTTGCTTACGGGGGTCGAGCGTATTTTGTTGGCATCGTGCGACACCACATCTTCTTCGTCGTAGCGCACATCGATTGCCGGTTTGAAAATTTCAACCTTTTGTTTGGCTATCCCCGCGCGTTTCAGCCGGCGTATCAACTCTTCGGTTTTCCCCGAAAACATCGAGCCGCAAACGACTTCTATCCATCCGTGCGGTTTTTTGTTATTTGTAGAATTCTCTAAAAACATTTGTCGATACTGAAAAAATAGTTACTAATTTTACACCGCTTTAGGGAATCTTCCAAGTATAACCCCGTGTGTGATTTCAAACCGTAAAAGTAAAAACATTTAAGGAGTGCTTAAATGATTTTTTCGGCCGGGGGAAAATTATTTACGCTGAGATTCGCCGCCAAGCAAATATTTTTTTGTCAAGACAAAAGCGTTTTTTTGTTTTCTTCGACAAACCCATAAATTGAAAGCTGATGAAAGAAGTTAAAAAACAGGAGATTATGATGCTCGTTGATTTAATCAAGGAGCAGACCGGACAAATTTTAAGTTATAAAAATACGGTGCCCCAAATAGAAATCGATATTTTGAAGGAAAAGCTCAGAAAGCTTTACGACGAGGTAAATTACATCAACTTTATTTCCGGGGAAGAAAATTCGACCGTGGCTGCAGAGGCTGAGATGTCCTCGGATGTTGACGAAGAGGCGCGCGAGTTGATTGAGATTGCCGAAAAACAATTTGAAGAAAAAGAAAGTCGGGAGGAAAGTGCAGCCGCTCCTCTGCTTTTTGACGAAAGCGAAGATGAAAAGCAGGAAGAAGAGCCGGTGCGGAAGGCTGAGGATGACGACGAATCGCCCGTGAAAAAAGATGACAACATACCGCTAAAAGAAAAAGCCGAGGAAGAAGAAAATAAAGAGCCGCAGGAAGAAACAAAGGAGAAAACTTCGCTTTATCAATATACCAACGAGAGGTCGTCGGAGAAAACCCTCGGCGAAAATTTGCTTGCGGGGAAAATAGAAAGCCTGAAAAAAGCCATCAGCATAAACGACAAATTCCAAATCAGAAACGAACTTTTCAACGGCAAGGCCTCACATTACAGCAAAAGTATAGAGACCCTCGACAGCCTCGAGAGCTACGAGCAAGCCGAAGAATACCTGTCGCAACTTGCCTCGGAATACGAGTGGGAACCCGAAAACGAAGCTCTTGAAATTTTTCTCGGTTATATAAAAAGAAGGTATTGAGCATTTTGCGGAGAGCAGCAAACACGCATTGAAACACGGCGCAAAGAGTGGCTATAAGAAAAACGCCGTTGCGAAATCTGTTTTCACAGCTTAACGAGCTTTCCTCCCCTACTTGTTTTACCCGAGATAAGTCTGTAATAATAAAGACCTTTCGGTAAGCTCGAAAGGTTAAGCGTGCTCCGCCCGGCCGGCAGTTGTTTCCTTATGACAATCTTGCCGTAAGAGTCGCTCAGCTCGAAAACACAAGCGGCTTTCACGCTCTCGACACTTACTTTGTCTTCGAAGGGATTTGGAAACACCCTCGTGTTTACAAAGCTGTTTTCCTGATGTTTAATTCCGGCAACATTATAGAAAACATTGATGGCATCCTGCGCCGATTGTTTCAAATCGTTGAGATAATCACCGGCAAGCAAGGCGAAAGTAAGCGTCGTGTCATCGCCGGGCAAAAGAGTAAAAGGACCGGCAGATATCATATTGCTAACATCGTTGCCGTAACTGTTTACATATCCTGCCGAGTCGCGGGGCAAAGTCAAAGCTTGATATTTTTCATAATCGATAAAGCCGTCGTAAATATTTACCGAGCCTTCGCTGCCGTCGTTATCGATGTTATAAACATTCATGGGAACGGAGTCCAACAGCATCACGCCCGCCACTTGTCCTCCCTGCGTGGGCACGGTGTAGGCGAGGCGTAAAGCGGAATCGTAATAGGCTTTGTTTTTGTATGAAACGTCGATGTCGTAATCAACATAAAAACCTATGTATAAATCATTTAGGGCTGAAACCCCTTGATTTTTTACCGTATATTTCATAAAAACAACCTTGTCGGGATAAGAAGCGTAGGCATAGGTTTTTTGTGTAACGCCGATATTTAACTTATGAATGCCGGCGCCGTTATCGTTAAACGAAGTAACAAATTCTTTGTCGCCTTCGGCAGCGGGAATTACCGGCATAACGTTTTGAACGGCAGTGAAATCTTCGTCATAACCGTTGTCGCCATAGATATTCGAAGATACTTTTGCCGAAGAATTCGCCACAACCAAACCCGACCAAGCCATTAAAGTCTTGCTGTTTTTATATTTCAAACCTTCACCGTGCGATTTTTGCACATTGGCATAACCCATTGTGCTAACGGAAGATACGGTGGTAAGCAAGAGGTTGGTATCCATATCGGCATAGTCGGGATTTATCTGAAAGCGAAAATATTCAAAGCCCGAATAGTTGGTGTTTGTGTCGGTATAGCTTATTTTTATATCGGCTTCGAGGCCCGCCGGCGCATTGGGTGAAATTTTGATTACAAAGGGCGCACCGTAATTGCTTACGGTGTCGAAAGTAGCGAGACTGCCGAGGGCAAAATTTGGATTAACAACACTCAGATAAGGCGAAACACTCGATGCCACGGCTTTCAAAGCGGCACTCGAAGGATGCAAAAAGTTTTGAAACCGTCCGGAGAGAAAAATGGTGTCGCCGGGTCTGTTGCCGCCTGTCACCTTACGATACCTGAACCTTATGGAAGGTTTGGAGGTGTCGGTGAGAGCTTTATACATATTCAGACGTCCCGAGCCGAGCAAGCCCGCAAAGGGAATATTTTGCTGAACGGTATCTATCAAATCAGCCGTAACTCTCACTTGTTCACCAAGTTGCAGCGCCGACATGTTAGGATAATGCGACTTCACGAGAGCGGCGGCGGCAGAAACGCCGGGAGCCGAAAAACTCGTTCCGCTGGAGGCAAAATATCCGTTGTAGGTCCATGTAGAGAAAACATGGTCGCCCGGAGCACAAAGGTCAACGGTGGTACCGTACGACGATTGTGTCCATCGTCTGTCGAGGCTGTCGGTGGCAGCACAGGAAAGCACATTTTCAAAGGAAGCGGGATAGAGATACCAGTCAATATTGCTGTTGCCGGCAGCGGCAACCACCAAAGCGTTTTTGTTGTAGGAGGCATAGTTTACTATGTCTTGACCGAAGCGAGTTTTCACAAAGCCTCCCCACGAATTGTTTATCACGGCACTGCCATGGTCGGCGGCATAAACTATCCCGTCATAATCGGCCAACTCATAACCCCTGTCGTCGCATATACGCACGGGCAGATAGGTGGTTTTGTAGCCCAATCCCGCTATACCCACGCCGTTGTTTACTCTCGCCGAAGCAATGCCTGTGGTAAAACAGCCGTGGTGGTCCCAGTATGACATGGGGTTGTTGTCGTTCATTCCCAGGTCCCAACCGCGGAAATTGTCGATGTAACCGTCGTTGTCGTTGTCGATGCCGTCTATGGTGTCGTTGTAGTTGTAATGAATGCCGTCTTTGAGGTCTTCGCCGTTGATGTCGGTGCCCGTATCAACAATGCCAATTACCACATCGGAGTCGCCGGGCTCCACATCCCAAGCGGAGAAAGCCTTTACAACCCTCGGGTAATATTGATGCGACAGAAGGCTGTCGTTGGGCACCATCATGGCCTTGCTCAAAGGGCGGCGCTCCACATAAACAAACATACGGGTTTTCTTCAGGCGCTCCACCACCATGGCAGCAGGCACCTTACCTTTGTATTTCAACTGATAAATCAAGGAAATATCCACGAGTGAATCGCCGTAGGGGCTGAGGCTTTGCTCGGGTTTGTTATGCCTCGGAAAAAGTTTTTTAAAATATACAACATTCAGATTATCAACAGCTTCGGCTATAGCAAAAGAGTTTATCCCGTCGGCACGCGCCAAAGGACGAAAGCTCTCTTTCAGCTTCATAACAATAGTGTTTTTTTGATATAAGGAATCCTGACTTAAATCGAGTTTTTGAGCCGGTAACAAGTCGATTAAATAAAAAAGCAGGAAAGAAAATATGGCTGTTTTTCGCATCTTTACGGGTTTTAAAAAGTGATATGCAAATATAGGGGAAAATTTTATGCGTCGATAGGGCACAGACTGCTCAAAAGCAAACAAACTTGCATTAAAGCATCTCCCCTTAAAATAACACCCAAGCCTCCTCTACTCAGAAATAAAATCGTTTATTTCATAGGTCATTACATCGAAAAAGGGATTGTATTGCACACGTAAAATATCGTTGGCGGGGAATATAAGCACGTCGTTTTCGCCATGAACATCGAAACCTCCGTAAAAACCACTGCTCCCGAATAATTTGTTGTAGGGAGAAACGGGCACCGAAATGTGGGAAATGGCAAAACAATTGACGCTCCACGTTATCAAAGAATCAGGCCAAATATTTGTAAAACCCTCTTTGTCAGGCTTATAAACGCCGCAGACGATGGGTCCGTAAAGAGAGTCGGGCTTGGGTTTGTTGAGCAAAAGATGCAGTTGCGGAGCGTTATCGCCTGCAAAGCTCACCTTGCGCGGGTCACAGTTTTCCAAGACCTCTTTTTTAATTATAAATCTATACATCCTGTTGACGTCGAAAAGAAAAAGACGGTCTTTTGCGGTGCCGAGCTCCTTGTAAAGTTTTATCAGGTCGTCGGCCACCACCGTTGCATCCACCATCGACTGAAAAGCCAAAGTCGGGGGCAAGTCTTTTTGCTTTCCGTCATGGGCTATTTCCTTTGCAAGCCTCTGATTTTCTTTTGTTAGGAGATAAATTTGACGAGCTGCATTTTTTGTAAACGAGTTGTATTTCACAGGGTTATACTCGGGTAGAATATCGAGCCAGCGCAAATTTCCGAGAGAAGGAATCCAGCTCAAAGCCTTGTGCATGGCCGAAAATTTTGCCAGAGGAGTAACGCCGGCGGCAGGCGAAAAGAGGAAAATTCTGTCGGGCTCAAACAATGTTTTATCGTCGAGACCGAGGAAGGAATAGTTGATAATCAAGGCACCTCCGGTGGAGAAACCACCCATATAAAAAGGCTTATTGCCCCTTTCAACGGAAATTTTATGTACCTGAGCCGCAGCCCATTTCACGGCTTTTGCCCAGTCTTGCCATTTCACCTCGAGCAAGCCCGAAGGTAAGGTGCCGTGTCCCGGCAAACGAAGGCCGAAAACGTAATAACCTTTATCTTTGAAAAACTTGCCCAAATCGCGCATATAATACGGCGAATCCGAAAGCCCGTGGACAAGCAAAACGGCCGCCTTGGTGTTTTCTTTTCCCGGGTCGTAAACGAAAGAAGCGTTCAGATTGTCGCCGTTTTTCAATGGATAATAATAGCTCGAAGGATTATACCTGTTGTGTCTGTCGAGCGAGCTGTCGGCCACTTCTTCGAAAATTTTGCGGATGTAGGCATCTTCGTCTTTCAAATAGGAATTGATGTCGGGGTAATCTTTCGTAAGCAGCAATTCCTTACCGGGTTTCAGTGTGTGCCATTTTTTCAATTCGGGCATTTGATCCGATTGATAAACGGAAAAAGCCACTATCAACACCAATAAAAATACGATGAAAAACAATAAATTTCTAAAAAACCTGCGCATGATTTTATTATTTTAATATATATTATAAATCATTTAAACTATTATATTACAACGTGTTATACCTGTGCGGAATGCTTATTACAAATAAAAAACGTAAGCATTTTGCGAATATAAACGAAATATTGAATATTTTATTACTTTTGCGGCCTTATGTGGAAAGATTTGATTGATTGCAACCACAGGAAAAAATGCTAAAACAATATTCCTATCAATCAACCGATTTTCCCGCTGACATTGTCTCTTTGAAAACTAACAAATCTTTACAAAAGGTGCGATTTTGAATGAGATTTTTATTTTTTCGAAACGATTTGATGCCTTGGTGTCGGAAAGTTGAGGAAAATGAAAATATCGCCAAATCCGGTTTTGTTTTTTGCAAAGTTTTTTCAAAAGACACTAAACAGAGTTAAAACAGATGTTCTTCGGAATGTTGTAATTAGTTAAACTATGGGAAAGACCAATGCGGGTCGGACTCACTAATTTATTAAAGATTATGGGATATTTATTTACATCGGAATCGGTATCGGAGGGACATCCCGATAAGGTTTCGGATCAAATTTCGGATGCTTTGCTGGATTATTTTCTGGCTTACGACTCGGATTCAAAAGTGGCCATCGAGACCCTCGTTACCACAGGTCAAGTGGTAGTTGCGGGAGAGGTCAACTCCAAAACTTATGTTGATGTTCAAAATGTATCGCGCGAAGTCATCAACAAGATAGGCTACACCAAGGGAGAATATATGTTCGAAGGCAACTCGTGCGGCGTGTTGTCGGCCATACACGAGCAGTCGAGCGACATTCGCCAAGGTGTTGACCGTGAGGAGCGCTACAATCAAGGTGCCGGCGACCAAGGCATGATGTTCGGTTACGCCACGCGCGAAACCGATAACTTTATGCCCCTGCCCATGGAGCTTGCCCACTTGCTTGTTTACGAGCTGGCGCAAATTCGCAAAGAGGGAAAACAGATGCTTTATTTGCGTCCCGACTCCAAATCGCAGGTTACCATTGAATATGACGACGACAATAAACCTGTGAAAATCAACACCATCGTTGTTTCTACACAGCACGACGATTTCGACGAGGACGAAAAGATGCTCGCCCGTATCAAGCAAGATGTTATAGATATTTTGATACCGAGGGTGAAAGCACAGCTGCCCGCCGAAATTCAAAAACTGTTTACCGGCGACATCATCTACCACGTGAATCCCACGGGCAAATTCGTAATTGGCGGCCCGCACGGCGACACGGGATTGACGGGAAGAAAAATTATTGTTGACACCTACGGCGGCAAAGGAGCTCACGGCGGCGGTGCCTTCTCGGGAAAAGACCCGTCGAAAGTTGACCGCTCGGCAGCCTATGCGGCACGTCACATTGCCAAAAACCTTGTGGCTGCAGGCGTTGCCGACGAAATACTGGTGCAGGTTTCATACGCAATCGGCGTTGCCCGCCCAATGGGTATTTACGTCAACACCTACGGCACGGCCAAGGTGGATTTGAGCGACGGCGAAATCGCCGCCAAAATCGATGAAATTTTCGATATGCGCCCCGCAGCCATCGAAGACAGGCTGAAACTTCGCAACCCTATTTATTTTGAGACGGCATCATACGGCCACATGGGTCGCGAACCGCGCTTTGTTAAGAAAAGCTTCAAATCCGATTATTTTGAAGATATAGAAGTGGAAGTGGAATTGTTCACTTGGGAAAAATTGGATTATGTTGACAAGGTGAAAGAAGCTTTCGGAGTGTAAAAACCTCGAAGAAAGCCCACAAAAAAAGCCCGTAATGCTCTCATTACGGGCTTTTTACGTTTTACTATCGAAAACTATTTCCTGATAATCAGTTTACGTGAAACAACAGCGTTGCCGTCGATGCGAACGGTGTAAAAATAAACACCGTTTTGCAAGTCGCTCACATCAATTCTTTTCTGTCCCGAAACACCCGACAATTTGATGCTGCGTATTTTCGAACCGAGAATATTTCTTAGTTCAAAAACCGCATTGTCGCTGTTTTGCGAAAGGCTATAGCTCAAAGTAAAGCCGTTGCGGGCAGGGTTGGGATAAACTTTTGCCTCGGCCGAAATGCGCTTGTCGATTTGATAACCGACGCCTGAGCCTGCATAATATTCAACCACAAACGACACCGAATCGCTTGGGTTTGCATCGTCGTAAAAGACGTAACGGATTCTTGTTTTGCCGGCGTTGCCCATGGCGTCGTAATCGCCAGAAAAGCTGTTTTTGTTTGTGGCTCCCGCTTTGATTATCAATGTGTCGCCAATATAAATGGAAGGCATGTAGCACTGTGTCCAACAAAAATAATTTTCGGAACCGGGAACGGTGTCAAGCTCCACTTTTTTTGCCCTAACGGCAATATCCGAAGATGAAGTGTTTTTTACCATCACGTGACAAACAAAAGTTGCGTTTGCATCGGTGCTGTAATAAGTAATTGTATCTCCGTTATTTACAACGCCGTTGGAGTTCATAAGAACCAAGCTTTGGGTGAAGGCAACGAGCGTTCCGAGATACATGAGACTGAATAAAAGTATTAATTTTTTCATGATTTATGAATTAAATTATTTAATGTGTGTGTATTGCAAATAAAATTAACAAGTGCAAAAATAAACAAATTAGACTTATGAGCGCTCTGATATTTATTTGTTTGAAAATCCTAAAGTTCAATTATTATCACCGAAATTATTATGATTGAAAAAAATCAATTAAAAACCGTTAAAAACATAAAGCCCGAAGTCGGTTGTTTTGTGTAATTATTATTTTTGCAAAACAATTGGAATAACACTTGAAATCTCATTTAAAACAATCAAAATTATAGAGTTATGAACAACGCCATATTCAGCTTTCCTTATCCTCAAAACGAGCCGATAAAAAGCTACGCTCCCGGCACCCCCGAGAGAGCGGAACTAAAAGCCAAACTCGAAGAGTTTATGTCTCAAACCATTGATATACCGTTGATTATAGGCGGTAAAGAAATTCGCACCGGCGACACGGGCACGGTGGTAATGCCCACCAACCACGGTCATGTTTTGGCTACATACCACAAAGCAGGCCCCGAGCATGTGCAGATGGCCATTGACGCAGCCATGGCCGCCAAGAAAAAATGGGAAGAGATGCCTTGGGTGGAGCGCGCTTCGATAACCCTTAAGGTTGCCGAATTGTTGGCCACGAAATATCGTGCAACCATCAATGCCGCCACCATGCTCGGTCAAGGGAAGAATCCCTTTCAGGCTGAAATTGACGCAGCTTGCGAAACCATCGACTTTTTCCGTTTCAACGCAGCTTATGCTTCGCAAATTTATGCTCAGCAACCCAACAGCTCGGCAGGCGTGATAAACCGTATGGAATATCGTCCGCTCGAAGGCTTTGTATTTGCCATAAGCCCCTTTAACTTCACTTCCATAGCCTCCAACCTGAACATGTCTCCCGTGCTGATGGGCAATGTAACCGTTTGGAAACCCGCCACAACCGCTATTTTCTCCAACTATTGGCTTATGAAAATATTCAAAGAAGCGGGACTGCCCGACGGCGTTATCAATTTCATACCCGGCAAAGGCTCGGTGATAGGAAACGTGATTTTCAACAGCCCCGACCTCGGCGGCATTCATTTCACAGGCTCCACCAACACTTTCCAACAATTTTGGAAAATCATTGGCAAAAACATCACGAAATACAAGGCCTATCCCCGCATCGTGGGCGAGACAGGCGGCAAAGATTTCGTTTTTGCACACAGCTCAGCCGATGTGAAAGCCCTTTCAACGGCCATTACCCGCGGCGCCTTCGAGTATCAGGGACAAAAATGTTCGGCAGCCTCCAGGGCTTACATCCCCACATCGCTGTGGCCTGAGGTCGAGAAAAACCTCAAAGCCGATATCGACAGCTTCACCATGGGCGATGTTACCGACTTCAGCAACTTTATGAACTCGGTTATCGACGAGGCCGCTTTCGACAGCATTGCAAACTACATACAAATGGCAAAAGACAGCGACGATGCCGAAGTGGTAATAGGCGGCGGCGTTGACAAATCGAAAGGCTATTTCATTGAGCCTACGGTGATTAAAGTCAAAGACCCGCACTTTGTAACCATGGAAGAAGAAATTTTCGGCCCCGTAATCAGCATCTATGTTTACGACGACGACAAATATGCCGAGACTTTGGAACTGTGTAACACCACTTCGCCTTACGCCCTCACAGGTGCCATTTTCGCGCAAGACCGCGAGAAACTGCTCGAAGGTTTTAACGCCTTGCGTTACACCGCCGGAAACTTCTACCTCAACGACAAACCGACAGGTGCCGTCGTTGACCAACAACCCTTCGGCGGCGCACGCGGCTCGGGAACCAACGACAAGGCCGGCAGTTACCTCAACCTTGTTCGCTGGACAAACCCGCGCACAATAAAAGAAACTTTTGTGCCTCCGACGGATTATCGCTATCCTTTCTTGGAGAAAGACTGATGTTCAGATTATTAAGTTATACAAAAGGCGGTTTCGTAATGATGGAACCGCCTTTTTTTCAGTAAAAAACACAGAAAATCATCATCAAATCGGCAAGGTTATAAACCACAATTTTGGTTATTTTTGCCGTAAATATTTTTAACCGTAAATATCACAAATCGTATGAAAGATACCATAGCCATTTTATGCGGAGGCGGTCCTGCCCCGGGAATAAACGCCGTAATAAGCTCTGTTGCAAGGGTTTTCTTAAAGTCGGGATATCGTGTTATAGGGATACACGAAGGATACAAGGGTCTTTTTTCTGAAAATCCTACCATCGAAGATATCGATTATTCCTTTGCCGACAGGATTCATAACATTGGAGGCTCCGCAATAAAAATGAGTCGCCATAAGCCTAAGGACGAGGAGTTTAACACGCGCCTTTTTGAAAAATACAATATAAAATTGCTGGTGACAATCGGAGGCGACGATACCGCATCCACGGCAAATCGCATTGCCGCCTTTTTGAAAAACAACAACATAAAAATACAGAACATTCACGTTCCGAAAACCATCGACAACGACCTGCCTTTGCCCGAAGGTATTCCCACCTTCGGCTATCAGTCGGCCAAGCAGGAAGGTGTCGCCATAGCCACAACCATTTATGAAGACGCGCGCACCTCCGGCAATTGGTTTGTCATATCGGCAATGGGGCGTGAGGCGGGACATCTCGCTTTCGGTATCGGCTCGGCATTGCGTTTCCCGATGATTGTCATTCCCGAAATGTTTAACAAAACAAAGGTTACCATCGAAAAAATCACCCGATTGATTATTTCGGCAATAATAAAACGTCGTATCCTCGGCATTGAATACGGAGTGGTAATCATTTCCGAAGGCGTTTTCCATTTTATGGACAATGAGGAAATAGAAAAATCAGGCGTTCAGTTTACCTACGACGACCACGGCCATCCCGAGTTGGGCAACGTCAGTAAAGCCCACATTTTCAATATAGTGCTGAGCAAAAAGCTGAAAGAATTGGGAATAAACGTCAAAAGCCGCCCCGTAGAATTGGGTTACGAGCTGAGGTGCATCCTTCCCATTGCTTACGATTTGGTTTATTGCAGCCTGCTGGGCATGGGCGTAAAACAGCTTTTCGACTCGGGTTATACGGGTTGTATGGTTACCGCCGACCACACGGGCTTCATTTCTCCCCTATTCCTGAAAGATGTGGAAGATGAAAACGGAAAAATAAAACCGCGACTGGTGAACATGGAGCTGTCACGCACCAAAATGGTGTTCGACGAAGGCTTGCAATACATCACTCCGGGCGACTACGAAGAAGCTAAAGCCTTTGTGGACAACCCCGAATATTACGACTTTAGAAAGATATTAAACTGGCTTTAACTCAGAAACATAGCGGCAGGCATAGCCAAAATGTTTTCATCGAAAGCTTGGATTTCATTGTCATTACTCAACACAAAACCCTGAATTAGCGGTTTGTCGAGAATTTCTTTCAATTTTAACAAATGGCGAACATCATTTCTACGAATATGTTGTGTCATTTTTATTTCGAAAGCGATAAAACCTTTTTCAGTTTCAAGCAATAAATCCACCTCGGCTCCGTCGTGGGTTCTCAAATGATAAAATTTCCCACCAAAACCAAGCACTTTTGTTTGCTTGTAAATCTCTGAAATTACGGCACTTTCAAATTCGTTACCGCTACTCATTCCGGTTTTGTCCAGAATAGCCCTTTGGACTCCCGGGTCCAAATAATGCAATTTGGGCGATTTAACCAACCTTTTTAAGCTGTTGCCATACCACGGTGACAACAAAATAGTCTGATAACTTATTCCCAAATAATTTAAAAAACGTGCGGCGGTTTTCGAGCTTACTCCCGATTCAGCGCCAAGCTGTGAATAATTTATTAACTGACCGGTGAGTAAGGCGGTGATTTGCTGAAATTTAACAAAGGGTTCCAAAAATTTAAATTCAGCCAAATCCCTAATATCACGTTCCAAATATGTCTTTATATAATTTTTAAGCCAATCACGTCTTTCTCTGTCCGTCAAATTTTTATCGACCAAGGCAGGGTAACCTCCATAATTCAAATAATAATGAAAGGCATCGTATTTCCTCGCGTAATCGGGATGAAGTGAGAAGGATGGTAAATAATCTTGAAGTTTAAACTCCCGCAAAAAATTTTGATAAAATGAATTTTCGGGGGCACTATCCCACGAGTCGGATAATATCTCGGGAATGGTTAAAGGTAAAACTTCCTCGATTACACATCGTCCCGCCAAACTTTCTCTAACTTTACTCAAAAGCAATAATTGACTCGAACCCAACAAGATATAACGGGTGTCGGCACTTTGGTCATAAACGGCTTTTATGCTTTCTATTAAAACAGGTTCTTTTTGAACTTCATCCAAAATAGCAAAAGGAAAGCTTGAACTCCACCGGCTTGCCGTTAATTTCTTATACTCCATTCGTAATACAGGGTCTTCAATGGATAAATATTTGTATTTCGGGAAACAATTAAGGGCAAGCGTTGTTTTGCCCGTTTGTCGAGCACCGGTAATAACAATTATCCGCGACAACTTGGATTTCTCCAATTCTTCAAGCCGGCTTTTTAAAAATCTGGATTTCATTTACGCGTAATATTTGGAATGCTATGCGCAAATTTACGCCAAAATTTGGAATACGCGACGATTTTTTTATTTTTCGAACTTTTCCGCCTCTTTTGCAATTTGCCGCAAGAGCTTTTGCATCGCCGACTGAACACGCTGAAACGTCGGTAGTTGCTTGTCGATAAAGACAAAAGCGATATTCACTTTGAGCTTGTGTTCAAGGGCACTTTGAACAATTAAAGTTTTGTTTAAGCGATATGCTTCACGAATCAGACGCTTTATTCTGTTTCGTTTCACAGCTTGCTTGAAGTTGCGTTTCGGCACCGATATCAAAACCCTGACAGGAGCAGTATTCTCCTCGTTTTCAATGTTATAGAAATACTTTATAGGAAAAACAAAGCCGGTGGAGCCGCTTTCAAAAAGAGATTGTATTTCTTTTTTGGAAGTTAGTCTTTCCTTCTTTGGAAAAGTATTGTCCATAATTTAATTGATTTTCAGGGCGCAAAGGTAGGTGTTTTAGCTTAAAACACAAGCTCGCAAATCCTTGTTTTTGTTGCAAAAACAAAAAAAGAAGAGAAGGATAAAAAACTGTCTGTCAACTGATTAACGCTTGCGTTTACGCTGCTCCTTGATAAAGTCGTCGATAGCCATCGACATGGAAGGGGCTTTTTGCGTGGGAGCTTTTATCGTCACTTTCAAGCCGAAATCTTCGGCGGCTTTGGTTGTGGTAGCGCCAAAAGTGGCAATTTCCCTTCCGTTTTGTTTGAAATCGGGGAAGTTTGTGAAAAGCGATTTTATCCCCGAAGGAGAGAAAAACACCAACATCTCATATTTGTCGAGGTCGAGGTGTTTGAGGTCGGCAGCCAAAGTACGGTAAAGCACCGCAGTGCGAAAATGGAATTTATTCTTTTTCAATTTCTCCGGAATGTCGGGTTTGTGAATTTCCGAACAGGGATAGAGAAATTTATCGTCTTTGAATTTCTTCATTATCGTCAAAAGGTCGTCGAAGCTTTGGTTACCGTGAAAAATTTTCCTTTTACGAAACTGCACATATTTTTGAAGATAAAAGGCCGTGGACTCCGAAATGCAAAAATATTTCATACTCTCGGGCACCATGTATCTCAACTCTTTGGCAATTCTGAAATAATGGTCAACAGCTTGTCGCGAAGTTAAAATTACGGCGGAATAATCTGCAATATTGATTTTGTTTTGTCTGAATTCCTTGCTTGTCAATCCTTCAATTTTAATAAACTTCTGATAATCAATTTCCAGATTATATTTTTCTACAAGGCGCGTGTAGGGCGATTTTTCCAAATCTGCCGGTGCGGGTTGCGAAATAAGAATACTTTTGACTTTCAAAGCGATAGATTTTGGGTTATACCTTCTTAAAAAACGTCTCGACTTTTCACCTTTTTATGCCTGCAAATAAGCGGAAACAGCATATTTTACAAGGACAATCAAGGGTAAAATTTCGAGGGTGCAAAGATATAAAATTATTTGATAGCCTAATAAAGAACTGAGTGCCCGCAAGCGGAAGTAGAGATTTGTCAGTTTTAAAAAAAACAGTAAAGCAATGATAATTAAAACGATATACCCAAACTCGGGTAAGTTGAAGGTGTATATAAAAAGGAAATTTGCGGGCAGTAAAACCAAAATGCAATTAAGCACACAAGCCGTGTTCAACTGAAGCATCGGAGCTATCGCATCAATATCGAAAAAAACAATTCCCGAAATATAGGTCATCGTTATTTTAAACAAGGTATAAAGAAATATTGCAAAAAACAGCGGCCAAAATGCAAAAAGCTTACTCGTGTGAAAAGTGCCGTTGGCTGCTCCTTCAAAGGCCAAAACAAATAAGGAAAAATTCACAAAAAACACAAGATACATCAATAAAGCCGGCAGTGCTTTATTTCCCTCCGCTTTACCTTGCTGTCGCCCTGCTTTCAGGTTTACAAAATTGATTATCAAAATATTAAGCCTCTCGGAATATATGAATTTCAAAAAAATCAGAACCAAAAGAGAGGCGGCAAGCAACCAAAAAGGCTGAAAACCGCTGTCGCTTTCACGGTGATGAATTTCAAAACCTTTAACAAGATGTTCACTTCCGGAAAAAAGCGATTTCACTTCTTTATGCCGCCCTTTTGCCACGCTGTCACCGGCGAGGGCAAGAGCTCTGTCAGGAAAAGCATCTCTATATAATAAGGTGTCGGAAGGGTTATTCATCACGTCACTCTGATGCCTATAATTATTATATCGTCAATCTGTTCGATATCGCCTCTCCATTTGAGCAGCTCTTCTTCGAGTATGCGACTTTGCTCGTCCATGGGTTTTTCGTAAATTCTGAGCAGGAGCTCTTTAAAACGTTTGGTCATAAATTTCTTACCCTTGGGTCCTCCGAATTGGTCGATGTAGCCGTCGGAAAGTATGTAAAAAACATCTCCTTTTTTGATGGTGAATTTGTTATTTGTGAAGGGCCTGTCCATTCTTTCGTGAACGCCAACGGGCATACGGTCGGCTTTTATAACGGAAAGCTCACCGTCGCGAATCATATACAAGGGATTGTAGGCGCCGGCAAACTCCATAATCATCTCGTCGAAATCGTAAACACAAAGTGAAATATCCATTCCGTCTTTGGTGTCGGTTTCGCTGCCTTCCTGATTGAGCGATGTTATAACATTGTGGCGCAAGTGATTGAGGGCGTCGGCAGCCGTTTGAACCTCAGGTATGTTGGCAATCTGGTTGAGGAAAGATATGCCCATAATGCTCATGAAAGCACCCGGCACACCATGACCCGTACAGTCGGCGGCGGCAATTATCACCTTGTTGTTTTTGTGCATCATCCAGTAAAAGTCGCCACTGACAATATCGCGCGGCCGCCACAGCACAAAATGTTCGGGAAAGAATTTTTGCATCTGCGACTCAGACGGCGTTACGGCTTCCTGTATCCGCTTAGCGTAGCGTATGCTGTCGAGGATATTTTGGTTTTTCTCTTCCAGTTCGTCTTTCTGAGCCTGAATTTCAGCAGTTGCTTCACGTATTATCTTTTTAAGACTGCGCGTCGAAACATTGATGGCTCCCCAAACGAAAGCTATGAAAAACAAGACGTAGCCGATGTAAGCCCAAATGGTGCGATACCACGGCGGATTTACCGTAAACCTGTATGTCGCCTCGTCGCTGATGTTGCCGAAGCGGTCCATCGCCCTGAGCCTGAACACATAGTCACCTTCCTGCAAGTTGGTAAAACGTTCTTCGCCTCTCGTGCTCCACTTGCTCCACACATTTTCAAAACCTTCGAGATAATATGAATACAAAATCGGCTCTTCGTTATTACGCATCAGCGAGGCATATTTAAAAACCAATTTGTTATCCTTATATTCTATAACCTGATTATCTTCAGGCTGTTGCGAGCAATACAGTTGTCCGTCAATGTTTTCGTATCCCGTAAAAACGGTATCGTTTCCGGCTATCACTTGATAAATATAGCTGAAAAACAGAGGAATACTGTCGGATTTTACTTTTTCGTCGTATTTAACCAAAGAATTCACACCGCCGAACCACATAATAGAATTGCCGTCTTCGTATAGAGCATTGAAAATGTCGCCTTTACCCTTGCTTTCATAGACTTTCTTGATGCGAACGTCATCATTATTCTTTGAAACTTCGAAGACCCTGAGCCTTGTTTCGTCTTCGTTTTTCGAAACTATCCACACATTGTGTTCATTATCTTCGTATATACGGTGTGTTTGCGGCCCCTTATGCCCTTTCACCGAGAAAAATCCTTTTATTATATCGTCGGGTTCAAAGCGCTTGGTGCCGGGGTTAAACCTGTACAAACCTTCGCCTGTGGCAAATACCATCTGTCCCCATATTTCCTTGGGATAAATGGCATTGTCCTCGGGCAAACCGTCCTTTTCGTTATAAATCTTCAAATCGAAATTTTTGATTTTATGATCCTCAAATTCCACATTCGAAAGGCTTACAACGTCGGAGAAAACATTTGAGCACCAGATAGTTCCCTTTTTATCCTGCTCAATAAACTGACATCTTACCTTAATTCCCGGCACTCGCCCTTCCACATCGAAATCTTTTCCGTTGAAATAAATGGAAGCCAAGCCGTTATCGAGGCCCGCCCACACGCGGTTGGGGTCTTTTTTGTCGATGTAAATACTCCAGATAAAACCTGTGGTTATGAGCGAAAATTTACCGTTTTCGTCCATTTCGCTAATTCCGTCATCAGTAATTATCAACATTCGTTCGCTGTCACCCGATTTGAACACGGTAAGCCAATAGCATCCTTTGTTTACCAGCGAGTCGTCAATCTTGACGAACTTCGACAAATCTCCTGCTTGTTTGGCTTGCTCAAGTCTGAAAAGACCATCGGCGGAACATACGTAGAGCTTGCCCTCGAATCGGGTGATATATTCAATGGTTCCGCTATAACCCGATTTGTCGGGTATGAATTTCTGACTGCCGTCGTTTAGCTTTATACGGCTTATGCCCTGCTCGCCAGCGGCCCACAGTTGATTCTGTTTGTCGAAATATAATGCGTTGATTTTGTTATTCTTAAGACCTGAATTGTTATCTATTCGCCGCAAAATTTCACCATGACTGTTTGTAAGCAATATACCTTGGTCAAGGGTGGAAAAGGCATAAATATCGTCGCTGATTTTTATAAAATCGGAAATGTTTTTTCCATGGGCAAAAGAAGAGTTAAACCGGTAGCTTTTCTTGTGGAAGACATCGTTTTTGATACGAAACAAATAGGCTCCCATTTTTGAACTGAAACCCAAAAACCATCCGTTTTTATATTTTATATAATCCGACAAGGCCGGAACTTTAAGCGCAACTTTTTTCCCTCCTATGCCCACATTGCCGCCTGTTTTCTCGTAAAGTATTTTATCACAACCTCTTACATTTATGAGTTTTGTGCCTTCAATGCGCTGCAAACCGTATTTATCAACGGTAACATACAAATTCTTACCGTCGTTAATAAAAGAGTGAAAATTGTTTACGGAATGTATGGTGGTAAGCTTTTTACCGTCCCAAACAAAGAGGTAATTTTGGGCAAGGAAGTAAATGTTCTTATCCTTGCGGTCGATGGACAGAAACAGTCCGGTGTTTATGGTGGAATCTATAAACCCCGTAAACGAGTAATAGGTAAGTCGTTGGCTTACAAGGTCTTCATCTTGTATGGTGTCGGAATTGAAATATCCGAACTCATTTAAACCTCCGACGTAAATAATGCCGTTTTTGTCGATGAAAATACAACGGGCATCGTTGGCGTTCGACAGCGGGTGCTTCATCCAAACGCCACCGCGATATTCCAAAACACCTTCCTTATTTCCCACATAAACAACACCTTCCTTGTTTTGTGTAACGAAAAAGTTTTGAACCTGAGAATTAAAATCCTCTTGCCCGAAATTTTTAATTGCCAAATAGCCTTTTTCGCTTTGCCCTAAAGCGGTCAGCGACAAAAAAAGGAAGAAAAATATTAAATATCTTGCCATAATATTAATTTCTTAACAACAATGTTTTTGCTAAACGCCTTTATTTCAGCGCCGTAACCTTAACCCAAAAACAATTTGTAAAGTTAAATTATTTTTTTAATAACGAGTCGTTTTCTTTAAAAAATATAAACCTTTATCAAGCGACTTTCCAAAACCGCAAATCGGCAAAAAGGCTCGGCCAAAAAAAACTTTGCAAAATCAAAAAAAAAATTACTTTTGCAGTCCCAAAAGAGGGAGATTGACCCATGGTGTAATGGTAGCACTACAGATTTTGGTTCTGCCAGTCCAGGTTCGAGTCCTGGTGGGTCAACATAAGGCTCGTGAAGCCTTAAGGTGCAAAGGCACCAAAACGTAAGGAGTTTTGATGTTGAGGGGACGAAGTCCCCTCTTCTTTTTGAGTTAACTTGCTATGATTGAAGTAGATACGGTACGGAAGCTCGTTGAGCAAAGGATTGAAAACACTGACATTTTCATTGTGGATATCAGCGTTTCGGCAAACAACGCCATAAAGGTGGTTCTCGATGCCGACAGCGGACTGTCCATCGATAAATGTGTGGCCGTGAGCCGTCAAGTAGAGCACAATCTCGACCGCGACAGCGAGGATTTCTCCCTCGAAGTTAGCTCTTTCGGACTCACTCAGCCCTTGCAGATGCTCAGGCAATACAGAAAAAACATCGGCAGGCAGGTGAAAATCACGCTCAACGACAACGCGCTTGTCAGAGGCAAGCTCACTGCCGTTGACGACGACAAAATAGTTTTGGAAAGGAAACTTTCCAAGAAAGAAATCAAGGAAAACGCTGACCCCGTGTTAGTTATAAACCTTGATGATATTAAGGAAATTAAAGTTGAAATAAGTTTTAAATAGAATACAGAAATGGATAATGTAAATTTAGTTGAATCGTTTTCAGAATTTAAAGAATTCAAAAATATCAATCGTCCCACGATGATGCGCATCCTCGAAGATGTGTTTCGCAGCGTGCTTCTTAAAAAATACGACGATAACGACAACTTTGATATTATTGTCAATGTTGACAAAGGTGACTTGGAAATATGGCGCTATCGCGAAGTGGTTCCCGACGGTGAGGTCGAAGATGAAAACACACAGATAGCATACAGCGAAGCCATAAAAATAGAGCCAGATTTCGAGGTAGGCGAGGAAGTCTCCGAAGAAGTCAAGCTCTCCGACTTCGGACGCCGCGAAGTTTTGGCAATACGTCAGAATTTGGTCGCCAAAATTCAGGAATATGAAAACGACAACGAATTTAAGAAATACAAAGACCGTGTAGGTGAGATAGTTACAGGCGAAGTTTACCAAGTTTGGAAAAAGGAAATCTTCATCATTGACGACGACGGTATCGAGCTTATTTTACCCAAATCGGAGCAAATACCTTCCGACTATTTCCGTAAAGGCGACCCTGTGAAAGCCATCGTTTTGAAAGTGGAAATGCGCAACGGCAACCCCGTTATTATCCTTTCGCGTACCTCGCCCGTATTCCTCGAGCGTCTTTTCGAGGCTGAAGTTCCCGAGGTGTTCGACGGACTCATCACCATTAAAAACATAGTGCGCGAGCCCGGCGAAAGAGCCAAGGTGGCCGTGGAATCTTACGACGACCGTATCGACCCCGTAGGCGCTTGCGTGGGCATGAAAGGCTCTCGTATTCACGGCATTGTGCGTGAACTCAGAAACGAAAATATCGATGTTATCAACTACACTACCAACATCGAACTCTATATTCAAAGAGCCTTGAGCCCGGCCAAAATAACTTCCATTTCGGTTGACAAGGAAAATAAAAAAGCCGACGTTTTCCTCAAACCCGACCAAGTTTCAATGGCCATCGGCAAAGGCGGTTACAACATCAAACTTGCCGGACGTTTGACAGGTTACGAAATTGACGTTTACCGCGACACCGACGAGGACACCGAAGATGTTGACATTCAAGAGTTTTCCGATGAAATCGATCAGTGGATAATCGACGAATTGAAAAACATAGGTTGCGACACCGCGCGCAGCGTTATAGAACTCGATGTTGAAGAATTGGTAAAACGTACCGATTTGGAAGAAGAAACCGTAAAAGAGGTTTTGAGAATTTTAAAGGCTGAATTTGAATGATTTACAAACTAAAATATCATTTTTATAACGGCAGTTTTTTTATTTAAACAATTAATATGGCAGCAAAAAGATTAAGACAGGTTGCGGGTGAATTTAACATAGGCATTTCTACGATAGTGGAATTTCTATCGAAGAAAGGCATAAATGTGGATTCCTCGCCCAACACAAAACTTACGGAAGAAGCTTACGAAATTCTTTCCGCCGAGTTTGCCTCTTCCAAAAGCGAAAAGGAAAAATCCGCCGAACTGGCAAAAGAACGCAGGGCACGTAAAAACGTTACCATTGAAGCTTCCATGTCTAAATCGGACGAAGACGCTCTGTCTGTGGAAGTTACAACTCATATCATAGAAAAAGAGACTGCTAAAAAAGCCGAGTCCAAAGCGGAAAAAAGCCCTGCTAAAAAGGAAGAAACACCTCAAAAGAGTGTTGAGGAAACACCTGTCGAGGAAAAAACTCCCGCGGAAGAAACCCCTGAAGAGAAGGGTCCCAAGATACTCGGGAAAATAGAACTCGACGATAAAAAAGCACCCGAAAAAGAGCTTGACGAAAGCAAGGCCTCCGAAGAAAAAACTGCCGAAACCGAAAAAGAAGCTGTGGTTGAAAAAGATACTGCTGCCGAAAAACAACCCGAAACCATAGCTGCCGAAGACCAAAGCAAAGAAGCTCCGGCAGAAGATACTAAAGCTGCCGAAACCGAAGAGGAGAAAGAAACAAAAGGCCCCAAAGTCCTCGGTAAAATTGACGAGAGCCTGCTTAAGAAAAGCAGTTCGAAAAAAGCCAAGACTAAGAAAAAGAAGAAAAGCGAGGAGAAGGAGGAAGAGCCGGTGTCCGAGAAAGAAAGTGAAATCACACCGGAAACCTCTGAAGACACCGTAAAAGAAAAAGCGGAAGACAAACCTCAAGAAAGCGAAGCCAAACCTCAAGCCAAAGAAGAGGATAAAGACGAGAATTTCGTCGAAACAAAAGTGGAAAAGCTTACCGGCCCTAAAGTGCTCGGCACTATGGAGTTGCCCGAAGAAAAGAAAGCAAAGAAAAGAAAACCCGTGGGCTCTTCTTCTGATAACAAGACATCGAAGCGCAAAAGAAAGCGTAAAAGAATTCAAAAAGATGAGCCCGCCGCTCAGACCGGCACTCAACCACAACAGCAAAAACCTTCTTCAAAGAAAAAGAAGAAAAAGAAAAAAGGCAATCTAAAGCCTGAAATCAGCGAAGAAGACATCCAAAAACAAATTAAGGAAACGCTTGCCCGTCTGAGCGACAAGAAGAAATCCACTTCGGTGAAACACCGTCGTCAGAAGCGCGAAAAAGCCAGCGCCGAACATCAGGAAGAACTCGAAAGAATGGAGAAAGAACAAAAGGTTCTGCAAGTTACCGAGTTTGTTTCGGCTCGCGATTTGGCAAATATGATGGATGTTGACGTTAACCAAATCATTGCCACCTGCATGTCTCTGGGACTCTTTGTATCTATCAATCAGCGTCTTGACGCCGAAACCTTGGTCATTGTTGCCGAAGAGTTCGGCTATGAAGTGAAATTTGTGGATGCCGAAGAGCTGGCCGAAGAAGCCCTCGTCAACGAGGAAGACGAACTTCCGGATACCGAGCCGAGAGCACCCATAGTCACGGTAATGGGTCATGTTGACCACGGCAAAACCTCGTTGCTCGACTACATCAGAAACACCAACGTTATCGCCGGTGAGGCCGGAGGCATCACCCAGCATATCGGCGCCTATGAGGTGGAATTGGACAGCGGCAAAAAAATCACCTTCCTCGACACCCCCGGTCACGAAGCTTTTACGGCCATGCGTGCCCGCGGATCCAAGGTAACAGACATTGCCGTTATCGTCATCGCCGCCGACGACAACATAATGCCGCAAACCAAAGAGGCTATCAACCACGCACAAGCAGCCGGTGTTCCTATCATCTTTGCCATAAACAAAATTGACAAACCGGGAGCAAACCCCGATAAAATTAAAGAACAACTGGCAAATATGAACCTTCTGGTAGAAGACTGGGGAGGCAAAATACAAAGCCAGGATATTTCGGCCAAAAAGGGCACCAATGTGGACGAACTTCTCGAAAAGATTTTGCTCGAAGCCGAAATGTTAGAGCTTAAATGCAATCCCGATAAGCCGCCTATCGGAGCAGTTCTCGAAGCCTTCCTCGACAAGGGCAAAGGCTATGTTGCCAACGTGCTGGTACAAAACGGCACTCTTAAAATCGGCGACGTTATTCTCTCGGGTACCACTTGGGGTAAAGTAAAGGCTTTATACAACGAACGTAACGCGAGAATACAAAAAGCAGGGCCTTCGCAACCGGCTCTGGTACTTGGTCTTAACTCCGCTCCCGTTGCCGGCGACACCTTCAAGGGCATGAAGGACGAGCACGAAGCCAAGAGTATTGCCAATAAGCGCGAAAGATTGCAACGAGAGCAAAGTGTTCATGCTCGCAAACATATTACCCTCGACGAAATTGGACGCCGTCTCGCCATAGGCGATTTCAAAGAACTTAACATAATCATAAAAGGTGATGTTGACGGCTCCGTAGAAGCTCTCAGCGACTCGCTGGAAAAACTCAGTACCGAGGAAATAAAGGTAAATATCATACACAAATCCGTCGGACAAATAAACGAGGCCGATGTTATTCTGGCTTCCGCTTCGGATGCCATCATCGTTGGTTTCCAAGTTCGTCCCTCATTGGCAGCACGCAAGCTCGCCGAGAAAGAACAAACCGATATCAGACTGTATTCCGTTATTTATCAGGCTATTGACGAGATAAAATCGGCTATGCAAGGTATGCTTGCTCCAAAAATGGTGGAAGAAATCGTTTGCAACCTCGAAGTCAGGGAAACTTTCAAAATTTCCAAAGTGGGCACCATCGCCGGTTGTTATGTTCTCGACGGTAAGATTAACAGAAAAGACAAGGTGCGCGTGATTCGCGACGGAATTGTGATTTATACCGGCCTTCTCGGTTCTCTCAAACGTTTTAAAGAAGATGTAAAAGAGGTATCCAAAGGTTTTGAATGCGGCTTGAATATCGAAAACTTCAACGATATCAAAGTGGGCGACATCATCGAAGGTTTCCGTGAAGTGGAAGTAGAACGTACTTTGTAAAAACTAATACTCGCTTATACTTGAAAGACCTTCCGTTTTTTTAGTATATTCGCAAATCGAGGGTTGCCGTCAATCTTTGATTATCACAGGTAAAGAATTTGCTCATTGAATACTTTATTATGAAAAATAATTATAGCATTATTATGGCCGGCGGAGTGGGTTCTCGCTTCTGGCCAATGAGTCAAACAGCTCATCCTAAGCAGTTTATAGATATTTTGGGCGTTGGAGAAACTTTTATTCAACAGACTTTCAGAAGATTGTCGAAGGTTTGTCCTCCGGAAAACATTTACATAGTAACGAATGAAATTTACCGCGATACGGTAAAAGAACAGCTTCCTCAAGTAAAAGATTATCAGATACTTGGAGAGCCTGCAATGCGCAACACCGCTCCGTGCATTGCCTATGCGGTTTATAAAATAAAACAGCAAAACGAAAATGCCAACATTGTGGTTGCCCCTTCAGACCACATTATCCTCAAAGAGGACGAATTCGTGAAGGTGCTTTCCGAATCTCTCGATGTCGTTTCCAAAAACAACTGGCTGGTAACTCTGGGAATAAAACCGAGTCGTCCCGATACGGGCTACGGCTATATTCAGTTCAGCCAGGCCGATTCTTATCCCGAAAACAAAAGCCTTAAAAAGGTAAAGACTTTTACCGAGAAACCCGCACTTGAAATGGCAAAGTCTTTTCTCGAAAGCGGCGATTTTCTTTGGAATGCAGGTATCTTCATCTGGAACGTAAACACTGTGATTGAAGCTTTCGACAAATATTTGCCCGAGGTTAACAATTTGTTTGCCAAAGGTTTGGGGCTATATAACACCGATAAAGAACCCTTGTTTATAAAAGACACCTACAGCATGTGTCCCAATATTTCAATTGACTACGGCATCATGGAAAAAGCCGATAATGTTTATGTTTACATCTCCGATTTCGGCTGGTCGGACCTCGGCACCTGGGGCTCGCTATTCGAAAACAAAGAAAAAGACGAAAACAACAATGCCATAAGCGGAAAAAACGTAATGACCTACAACACAAAGAATTGCATAATCAACGTTCCGAACAAAAAGCTTGTGGTGGTGGAAGGTCTCGAAGGTTTTATCGTAGCAATGAAAGGCAACTCCCTTTTGATTTGCAAAATGGAAGACGAGCAATATATCCGAAATATTGTGAACGATATCAAAATAGAAAAAGGCGAAGAATACGTGTAGCTCTTTTCTTTCCACAAAAAAAACCGCAGCTGCAAAGCAGCTGCGGTTTTTTTTGTTTCTCGAAAAATTTATTTTTTCAAAGCGGCGGTAAGCTCGGGCACCACTTTAAAAGCGTCGCCCACTATGCCGTAATCGGCCACTTCAAATATGGGTGCGTCGGGGTCTTTGTTGATGGCCACAATGTATTTCGATGAGGAAATACCGCCAACATGCTGAATGGCTCCCGAGATACCCACGGCAATGTACAGATTCGGGGCTATGATTTTACCCGTTTGTCCCACATGCTCCTCGTGCGAGCGCCATCCTTCGTCGGAAACGGGACGCGAGCAAGCCAAAGCGGCGCCGAGAGTGTCGGCCAGCTCTTCCAGGATGCCCCAGTTGTCGCCGCTCTTCAAGCCGCGACCTCCCGAAACTACCAACTCGGCATCGGTGAGCAAGAGTTTTCCTTTGGCTACTTCGTGGCTTTCCACCTTGGTCCTTGCCTCCGGCAAATCGAAACCCATTTGCTCCACAACACCTGCCCCTGCATCTTCTATCACCTCATAACTATTTGGCGATAAAGTCATTATAGCAACATCGCTGTTAACCTTGACATGAGCAAAAGCCTTTCCGGTAAACACTTTTTTCTTAACTATAAAAGGGCTGTAGCTCTCGGGCAAAGCCACCACTGCACTTACATATCCTGCCTTCAAAGCCGCCGAAAGATGCGGGCCCAACGCCTTGCCTTCATTATTATGAAGCAAAAGAATCTCCTTGGCTCCGGCTCTGTCTGCCGCCTGTTTCAATGCTGCGGTGAAAACGTCGTTGTCGAAAACCTCGAAAGCGGGGGCGTCCGAAGTATAAATCTTGTCGGCTCCGTATTTTTTCAAAGTGTCGAGTTCGGCGGAATCAACATTGCCGAGACTCAAAGCAACGAGCTCGGTGCCGTTGTTTTCGGCTATTTTCTTTCCGTAAGAGAGCAACTCGTAAACGGATTTTTTGAATTTTCCTTCCCAGTTTTGGGCATATACTAATACTGACATATCTTTCTGAATTTTAACGGTTTAAACTAAATTACTTTGGCCTCGTTACGCAACAAATCAACAAGTTCGGCAACGTTGTCGGCATCAACCATTTTGCAGGCTCCTTTGGGTTCCGGCATTTCGTAGCTGACAAACTCGGTTAGACTGTCGGCTTCAACCGGCTGAAGTACGTTGAGAGGTTTGCGGCGTGCCATCATAATGCCGCGCATGGCAGGAATTCTCGGGTCAATGGCAATACCTTTCTGAACGGTAAGCACCACGGGTGCATTGGCAGAAAGCACCTCTTTACCTCCGTCGATGTCGCGGGTAACTTTTATGGTATCGCCCTCTATATTGAGTGAAGAAACGGCTGAAACCGAGGCATATCCCG
>CAZPGC010000001.1:30284-48274 GCA_964585875.1 uncultured Prolixibacteraceae bacterium
TCCATGGCTCTTGTGAGAGCCAGCTCATCCCAAGGGTTTATTACCCATTGGATGTTATTAAGGTCCGGTTTGCCGTCCGCCAATTTTATTTTAGTGGTGGTATCCGGAACTACTCCTAAACAAACAAGTATTTTCATATTATTCTGATTTTAATTGTTATTTGATTTTATTTCAATAAGTTACGTGATATGACGATTTTCTGAACTTCGGAAGTGCCTTCATAAATCTGTGTCAATTTGGCTTCACGCATAAGCCTTTCCACATGATATTCTTTCACATAGCCGTATCCGCCGTGAATCTGTACGGCCTCGGTAGTTACTTCCATTGCTATATCCGCCGAATATTGCTTTGCCATGGCACTCGCCACTCCGAAGGGTTTATGTTGGTCTTTTAGCCATGCTGCTTTTAAGCATAAGTTTCTGGCATTCTCGACTTTTACGGCCATATCTGCAAGCTTGAAAGCTATGGCCTGATGATTTGCTATCTCGGTGCCGAAAGCCTTCCGTTCTTTGGCATAGGCAGTGGCTCGTTCCAAAGCACCTGCGGCAATACCCATGGCTTGGGAGGCAATGCCTATTCTGCCGCCTTCAAGTACCATCATGGCAAATTTAAACCCGAAACCGTCCTCGCCTATCCTGTTGGCTTTAGGCACTTTAACGTCGGTAAACATAACCGAGTGGGTGTCGCTCGAGCGCATTCCCATCTTGTCTTCGTGAGGACCCAAAGTGATTCCCGGAGTGTTTTTGTCAACAATAAAAGCGTTTATTCCCCTGTGTTTTTTCTCGGGATGGGTCTGAGCAATCACAATATAAGTTGAGGCCGAGTTGGCATTTGTAATCCAATTTTTTGTACCGTTTATCAAATAATAATCACCTTTGTCTTCCGCCGTGGTATGCTGATGTGTGGCGTCGGAACCGGCTTCAGGCTCCGATAATAAAAAGGCTCCTATCTTACGTCCGTCGCACAAGGGCGGCAGAAACTCTTCCTTTTGGGCTTCGTTGCCAAACTTCTCTATCCCCCAGTTAACCAGCGAGTTGTTAACCGACATAATTACGGCAAGAGAGGCATCAACCTTCGATATCTCCTCCATTGCCAAAACATAAGATACGGTGTCCATTCCGCCGCCGCCGTATTTCGGGTCGGCCATCATGCCCAAAAAACCTAACTCTCCAAGGGCTTTTAAATGCTTGGTGGGAAATTCGGCTTTGGCATCTCTTTCCAATACGTCTTTTATGGCTTCACGCTGCGCATATTCTCGGGCAGCATCGCGAATCATCAATTGCTCTTCAGTAAATTCAAAATTCATAATTTTATGGTGTTTATGCTGTTATTATATTGTTTGAGTTCAAAACAAAAGTTTTCAGGCCACTAAAATAATAAAAATTACGCTTGCGTAATAATATTTTGATAAATTATTGATTTAATCATTGATTATCAATATTTTATCTCTTATAAATATTTTCAAAAATTCAAGGTTTTCAGTTCATTTGCCGCCAAATTAAACTCTGAGATTATTTCCTCAACAATCTCTCCTACGCTTTTAATGCTGTCGATTGCGGCCGACACCTGACCAATTTCCAGTTCACCTTCCTCAAGGTCGCCTTCAAACATTCCTTTCATGGCTCTGCCTTTTCCGAGAAATTCCGCCAGCTCTTCCCTCGACGCTCCCTTGCTCTCCATCTCGGCCACCCGTCGTGCAAAAGCATTATCGAGAAGGCGCACGGGCACGTGTTTTTTGAGCATCAAAGCTGTGTCGCCTTCCCCTGCTTCCACAATTTTTTGTTTAAACGCCGGATGCGCCGACGATTCCGCCGACGCCACGAAGCGACTCCCTATCTGCACACCGTCGGCACCCAAAGCCATTGCCGCCAGCATAGCCCTGCCGCTGCCTATTCCCCCCGCCGCCAATAAGGGAATTTCGATGTTTGAAGCCACCAAGGGAATCAAAGCCATGGTGGTTAATTCTTCAATGCCGTTATGACCTCCCGCCTCAAAACCTTCGGCAACCACGGCATCGACACCGGCATCCTGCGACTTTAAGGCAAATTTGAGATTGGAAACAACCTGAACCACGGTAATACCATTTTCTTTCAAAAAAGCGGTGTATTTCTTGGGGCTTCCCGCGGAAGTGAAAACGATTTTTACCCCCTCATCCACAGCAATTTTTATCTGCTCCTCGGAGTAAGGATAAAGCAAGGGGATGTTCACCCCAAAGGGTTTGGCGGTAGCCTTTTTACACTTCCTGACATGCTCTCTGAAGACGTCGGGACGCATGGAGCCGCCACCTATCAAACCCAATCCTCCCGCATTGGAAACGGCAGAGGCCAGCTTCCATCCGCTCACCCAAATCATTCCTCCCTGAACAATGGGATATTTAATACCGAAAAGTTGCGTAATCTTATTCATAGCATTCTTTTATACTGACTGTCAGCGCCTTATGCTGCAAAGCGGAAAATAAAAAACGGCTATCCCGATAAGAGGACAACCGTTTTTATAGTGTTTTAAATGTTATCGATAATAGAATTTAGCGTCGGGCTGGGACGCATAGCCTTGGAAGCCAAAGTGTCATCGGGCAAATAATATCCGCCCACATCTGTGGCTTTTCCTTCGGCAGCCGCTATCTCGGAAAGGATTTTCTCCTCGTTGTCAACAAGCTGTTTGGCAACAGGCGCAAATTTATCTTTCAAAGACTTATCATCGTCTTGGGCGGCAAGGGCTTTCGCCCAATATTGCGCCAGATAAAAATGAGCTCCGCGATTGTCCAATTGACCTGCCACACGCGAAGGTGATTTTTTGTTGTTGAGATAATCCGAAACAGCTTTGTCGAGTGCTTTGGAAAGCACCAGAGCCGTTTTGTTGTCATACTTATTTCCGAAATGCTCCAGTGATACTGTCAAAGCCAGAAACTCGCCGAGCGAATCCCAACGCAGGTGACCTTCGCTTAAAAACTGCTGCACATGCTTGGGTGCCGAGCCGCCGGCTCCTGTTTCGAACAAGCCTCCGCCGGCAAGCAATGGGACTATGGAAAGCATCTTAGCCGAAGTGCCCAACTCGAGAATCGGGAACAAATCGGTGAGGTAATCCCTTAACACATTGCCTGTTACAGAGATAGTATTTAGTCCGGCTTTACTCCGCGGCAAGGTGAAACGCATGGCTTCTTCGGGTGACATGATGTGAATTTCAAGACCTTCTGTGTCGTAATCCTTAAGATAACGCTCCACCTTATTTATCATTTGTGCATCGTGGGCGCGGTTTTTATCAAGCCAAAAAACAGCCGGATAACCGGTAGCACGAGCACGGGAAACAGCAAGTTTTACCCAATCTCTGATGGCAGCATCCTTAGCCTGACAACTTCTGTAAATATCTCCCTCCTCAACGGCATGCTCGAGAAGCACTTCTCCGGACGAGTTAACAATGCGGAAGGTGCCGTCTCCGGGAGCTTTAAAGGTCTTATCGTGTGAGCCGTATTCTTCGGCTTTCATGGCCATAAGACCAACGTTTGATACGTTGCCCATGGTGGCGGGGTCGAAGGCTCCGTTTTTCTTGCAATAGTCTATAACTTCTTGATAGAAACCCGAATAGCATCTGTCGGGGATGATAGCTTTGGTGTCTTGAAGCTTTCCGTCGGCATTCCACATTTTGCCGCCGTCGCGAATGACAACGGGCATGGAAGCGTCGATGATAATATGATTGCCCGCATGCAAATTGGTGATGCCCTTGTCGGAATCAACCATTGCCAAATCCGGATTTTTATCGTAAACGGCTTTTATGTCGGCTTCTATTGCTTCCCTTTGCTCTTGTGGCAATCCGGCTATTTTCTTGTAGAGGTCTCCCAGGCCGAGGTCGGGATTTACCCCCAAGCTTTCAAAAACATCGGCATATTTTTCAAAGACATCCTTGAAATATACCGAAACAAAATGGCCGAAGATAATGGGGTCGGACACCTTCATCATGGTGGCTTTCAGGTGAACTGAAAACAGGACACCGTTTTTACGGGCATCATCGATTTGCTCTTGAATAAATGAGCGCAAAGCCTTGGCACTCATATAAGTAGCGTCAAGAACTTCGCCTTCGAGCAAGGGCATGTCTTTTTTCAAAAGCGTAACATTGCCGTTTTTGTCGATAAACTCATACGAAACCTTGTCGTCTTTTTTCATGGTCAATGATTTCTCGTTGCCGTAGAAATCGTCACCGTTCATGGAGGCCACATGGGCCTTCGACTCAGGTGTCCACGGTTTCAACCTGACAGGGTTTTTTTGAGCATAATCCTTAACGGAAGGGGCCACCCGCCTGTCGGAGTTGCCCATACGCAACACCGGATTTACAGCCGAGCCGAGACATTTGGCATAACGTGCGTTTATCTCTTTCTCTTCCTCTGTTGCCGGCTCTTCGGGATAGTCGGGAACTTTATAACCCTTATCCTGTAGTTCTTTTATGGCGGCTTTAAGCTGAGGTATGGATGCGCTGATGTTCGGCAGCTTGATTATGTTGGCCTCGGGCTTTGTGACAAGCTCGCCAAGAAAAGCTAACTCGTCGTTAACTTTCTGACTTTCCGTAAGAAAATCGGGAAATGTTGCCAAAATTCTACCCGCCAAAGAGATGTCGCGGGTTTCAACATCAATGCCGGCGGCATGTGTAAACGCATTCACGATGGGCAAAAGCGAATAGGTGGCCAAAAGAGGCGCCTCATCGGTTTTAGTCCAGGTGATTTTTAAATTGTTACTGCTCATTTTCAATGATTTAGTTGTTGTTTTTTCTGATTAAATTCAAGGCCGAGCCCGCTTTAAACCACTCTATTTGATTTTCATTTAGAGTGTGATTTGCTTTAAAGCTCTCGCTTGTCCCGTCGGCGTGATGCAAGGTAACGGTAAGCGCTTTGCCGGGAGCAAGCTCCTTGATTCCCGTGATGTCGATTCTGTCGTCTTCGAGGATTTTGTCGTAGTCGGCAGGGTCGGCAAAAGTGAGGGCCAAAACCCCTTGCTTTTTAAGGTTTGTCTCGTGAATACGAGCGAAGGAACGAACCAAAACGGCTTTCACGCCGAGGTTGCGCGGCTCCATGGCGGCATGTTCGCGCGAAGAGCCTTCTCCGTAGTTTTCATCACCGACAATTATAGAGCCATTGCTCTCTGCTTTGTATGCGCGAGCAGCATCGGGCACAGCCACATATTCGCCCGTAAGTTGGTTTTTCACCTTGTTTGCCTCGCCGTTGAAATAATTGACAGCACCGATGAGCAGGTTGTTCGAAATGTTATCGAGGTGGCCGCGATATTTAAGCCAGGGACCTGCCATAGATATATGGTCGGTTGTACATTTGCCTTTGGCTTTGATAAGCAGGTTCAAGCCGTAGAAATCTTCGCCGTCCCATTCGGGGAAAGGCTTCAGAAGCTGAAGACGGTCGGAATCGGGAGAAACTTTAATCTCCACCTTGCTGCCGTCTTCCGCAGGTGCTTGATAGCCGGGGTCTTTCACATCGAAGCCTTTGGGCGGCAATTCCCAACCCGTCGGCGGGTCGAGTTTCACGTCTTCACCCTTTTCATTTTTGATGGTATCTGTTACCGGGTTGAAATCCAAACGGCCTGCAATGGCCAAAGCAGCCACCATTTCAGGCGAGGCCACAAAGGCGTGCGTGTTGGGGTTGCCATCGGCACGTTTGGTGAAGTTACGGTTAAAGGAATGGACGATGGTGTTTTTGGGATTTCCTTCGATATCGTCGCGTTTCCACTGGCCTATACAAGGACCGCAAGCGTTGGTAAAGATGGTGGCTCCCAGCGTTTTAAAGGCGTCGAGAAGGCCGTCGCGTTCGGCTGTATAGCGCACTTGCTCAGAACCGGGATTGATACCGAAACCGGCTTTGGCTTTCAAACCTTTTTCCGTTGCCTGACGTGCTACCGAAGCCGCTTTCGACAAATCTTCGTACGACGAGTTGGTACAAGAGCCGATGAGACCCCATTTCACTTCGAGAGGCCAGTCGTTTTCGCGTGCTCTCTCACCCATTTTATCGATGGGAGTGTCGCGGTCGGGAGTGAAGGGTCCGTTGAGATGAGGCATCAGCTCGTCGAGGTTTATCTCGATTACCTTGTCGTAATATTTCTCGGGGTCGGCATAAACCTCGTCGTCGGCTCTCAAATGATGAGCTATTTTGTCGGCCTCTTCCACAACTTCGGCGCGGTTGGTAGCTTTCAGATAATCGGCCATGTGTTTGTCGTATGCAAAAACGGAATTGGTAGCTCCTATCTCGGCACCCATATTACAAATTGTGGCTTTTCCCGTTGCCGATATGGACTCGGCACCTTCGCCGAAATATTCCACTATGGCACCCGTACCGCCTTTAACGGTCAGTATGCCCGCCACTTTCAAGATTATATCCTTGGGAGCCGTCCAACCGTTGAGTTTGCCGGTGAGTTTTACGCCTATTAATTTGGGGAATTTAAGTTCCCAAGGCATACCTGCCATAACATCCACGGCATCGGCACCACCAACACCGACGGCCACCATTCCCAAACCGCCCGCGTTGACGGTATGAGAGTCGGTACCTATCATCATTCCTCCGGGGAAAGCGTAGTTTTCGAGCACTACCTGATGGATGATGCCCGCACCGGGCTTCCAAAAACCTATTCCGTATTTGTTGGATACCGATTGAAGAAAGTCATAAACTTCCTTGTTGGTAATAATGGCATCAGACAAATCGTCTTTGGCGCCTTTGTATGCTTGAATGAGGTGGTCGCAATGTACCGAAGAAGGCACTGCCACTTTGGCTTTTCCGGCATTCATAAACTGAAGCAAAGCCATTTGCGCCGTAGCGTCCTGCATGGCAACCCTGTCAACTTTAAAGTCAACATAGCTTTTCCCTCTTTCGAAAACTGTGTCCTCATCGTTGTACAGGTGCGAATATAAAATCTTCTCGGCCAGCGTCATAGGGCGACCCAATCTTTTTCTTGTCTCATCGATTTTGGCGTCCATTTTTTTGTAAACCGAACGCACGAGATTCATATCTACTAACATAATCTTTTGATATTTAAATATTTATAAATCGAGCGGCAGGTAAAAAATACCCGCCTTGTTATCAGCCTCTTTTGTAAATAATTGCAGAAATGGTAACATCGTCACCACCCATGTTGATGGTCATACCGTAGGGTCTATCATCGGAGATATTCACCTGATAATCGCCGGCTTTACCCGTAAGCTGCTGCCAAATGGTGACGGCTTGGTGAACGCCTGTGGCACCCGTGGGATGTCCCCAACCGATAAGACCGCCGGAGGTATTTGTGGGATATTTGCCGTCGCGGGCGGTGTTGCCGTCGAAGACAAATTGAGCTCCTTCACCCTTTTCGGCAAGGCCTATGGCTTCCATAACCAAAATTCCGGCAATGGAGAAGCAGTCGTGAACTTCCAGAGTGCCAAGTTGTTGAGCGGTGATTCCCGCTTCTTCAAGAGCTTTGCGCGAGGCGTATTTTATGGCTTCGAGCTCGGTGGGGTCGGTGGGGTCTTTGGTGATATCGCGAACGGAGTGGACAAAACTTACCACTTCAACGGCTTCCGATTTGTCAACGCCGATGCGTTTCAATCCCTCTTCCGAGCAAATGGCGATACCCGATGCTCCGTCGGAAACTTTGGAGCAGTCCAAAACGTTGAGATTGTCAACGAAGAATTTGCCGTTGGGCTCCATTTTAAGACAGGTGCCGTAAGGGTCGGGGTTGGTGTTGTGATATTCCTGTGCCGTAGGGTCGAGGCGGGCATTCTCTATGGCATTGGCATACCAGCGGCTCATCCCTTTGCGAGCATATTCTTTTCCGTATTTTTCGAAATAAGCACCGGCACGGTCGCTGAATTGTCCGGGGAAGAAATAAGCGTGTCCTTCTTTGCGCTTTTTATACCAACCGGCACCTGCAAGAATATCGGCACCGTAGATGGCTTTGTAGGTGTTTTGCACCTCCACGCCGAGAGCGAGAGTTATTTCGGAAGTGCCGGCCAACACGTTTCTTATGCCCGTTTGCAGCGCCAAACCGCCTGAGCCGCAGGCTCCTTCGACGGAGGTGCCGTATTTCATGGAAAGGCCTTCGTCAATCATTGGAAGGAAACCCGGAAGGTTGGCTTGGTTGTTAAAGCGTGCAGCCATAAAGTTACCGATAACGCCCTCGTCGATATTGGCGGCGCCACCCACTTGTTTCAACACACCCTGTCCGGCTTCTTTGATATAATGCTCAATGCCGGGGCGTTCTTTTTTGGGATTAAATTCTTTTCTGCCCGTCCCAAGGGAGATGGTGTTGTAACCACCATACATATATACTTTTTTATGAGGTATCATAATGTTTTGAATTTTAATGTTTTACTTTAAAAAATTATTTATCGGACCGTAAGCGTGATAAAAACCCGTAAGCATGACGGTGTTAACGTCCTCGGCGGAATTGGCGACTTTTGAATCGACCAAAAGCCGGCCTATTTCGTTTGAACGCTTGTTATAAGCTTTGGCAAGTTGGGCTCCGAGGGTGTCCATAGAGGCCAGCTCGGTGAAAATCTCTTCCACCAAAGCGTCTCTTTTCTTGCTGAAATTCACTGCTTTCCACGGTTTCCACGCTTTGGGCAGCTCGCCGAGTTTGGCGTCAACATCGGCGGCAAAGGAAGAAATGTCAACATATTCTTTTTTGTCGATATCCCAAACGGCCACCGGACGTCCTTTTTCGTACTTCAGGAAACCGTCTTTTTGAGCGCCGGAAGAATATTGACCGCCGAGCACTCCCTGCTCAACCATTTTGTCGAGGAGGTCGCTGTGCAAATCTTCATTTTCAAGATAAGGATTCATAACGCCCATAATGTATTGGCATACCTCAACACCAACATAATCAATAAGTTGGAATATTCCCATAGGGCGTATGAGGAAATCTTGCGTAACTTTGTTGATGGCATAAACGGCTTGCGGATAACCCATTTCTCCGGCAAGACGCTTGGCCTCGTTTATCCCGTAGAGGGCGTCGCGCATAAAGTGCCCGTTGCCGATAAAGCCGGCGAAGTCGTTGGAAGGCACCACCACCTTGCGCAGGCGTTTGGCGTAATTCATGGCGAAGTCGTAAACCTCGTCTTTGGTGTGTTTGGAGCGAATTACCTCCACAAGTTTTTGCACTGCCGGCGGATTATAGAAGTGGAAACCTATCACTTTTCCATCGAGGCCGGCGTTTTCGTCGAGTTCCGTAATCGGGATTGACGAGGTATTGGTGAAAAACCACGGGTCAACTTGCGAGTTCTTTTTAATGCCTCCCAAGACTTTGTTTTTCAAAGCCGGGTCTTCTTTTATGGCCTCGAAAATAACATTGGAGCGGTAAGCCACCTCCACCGCCGTAGTGGGTCTGACGATGTCCATTACCAAGTTGATATACTCGTCGATGATTTGGAAATTCTCGATCAAGTCTTGACGGTCGGCGTAAAGCTTACGCAATAAAACCGTTTTTTTCTCGGCTATTTTTCGCACTTGCGTACGCAGATATGCTCTTAAACCGAAAAGAGCTTCGTCGGAAACATCCATGGCGTTAAGCACAAAGGTTTTCCCTTTATTTTCCGGTTGAAGGCTCAAATCGGCCATTTCAACCGCCGTCAGTAACAGAATACCGCTGCCCATTTTACCGGCGGCACCGAGTACTGTCACATTCTGCATTCTTTCTTCGTATTTCATAGATTTATGTATTTTATTTGTTTGAGTTTCAATTAGTTCTACCAGTTGGGTGTTCTTTTCTCCAAAAAGGCTTTCATACCTTCCGTTCCTTCGTTTTCAAAGAGGCTGCCGAATTCCTTGGTTTCGAGAGCCGAGCCTTGGGCAAAGTCCATTTTAAAGCCCTTGCGTGTAACGGCTTTCACCTTGCGTACGGCTTGGGGACCTTTGGAAGCTATGTTTTTCGCTATTTTCATAACCTCATCCAAAAGCTGCTCTTGATCGACAACTTTCTGAACAAGGCCTATACGCAGGGCCTCGTCGGCGCCAATCATATCGGCGGTCATAAGCAGGTAAAGGGCGTCACCCAAAGAGGTGAGACGCGGCATACGCTGCGTGCCCGCATAACCGGGGATAAGTCCGAGGTTCACTTCAGGCTGCCCGAACTTGGCCTTGCTGCCGGCGATTCTAAAATCACAAGACATGGCCAACTCGCAGCCTCCGCCGAGGGCAAAACCGTTGACGGCTGCTATAACAGGGAAGGGCATAGCCTCGATACGGTCGAAGGTGCGCTGACCGAATTCGGAAAAAGCGGCACCTTCATCCTGCGTCTTGTTTACCATTTCGGCAATGTCGGCACCGGCGACAAAGGCTTTACCTTCGCCGGTAATAATCATCACACGCAAATCTTTGTTGTTTTCGTACTCGTCCAAAAGAGCATTCATTTCTTCGAAAAAACGGGTGTTAAGGGCGTTCATGGCCTTGGGACGAGAGATGGTAACAAGGAGGATGTTGTTTTCAAAATCTGTTTTTAATATTTGATAGTCCATCGTTGTGTAGTTATAATATTTTGACAATCAGAAAATTAATTTCCGTAATTTCGGTAAAAAAACAGTAATGTGTTTTTCCGCTTTTGGATTAAGGCAAGCTTTGCATCCCCGGAAGGATATTCGTTAATGCCTACCGAAATTTCGGGTTCCAAAGGTAAGGAAAATCCGCTGTTATTTTATGGTAATATTTATTAAATTAGATTAGCGGAGAAAGTGAGGAAAATCAGTTTTTTAGCTTCCGAGTAAGCGCGAAAAAAAAGGAAAGGGGTACAAAATCGCGTGTACGGGAAAAGCAGGGTGCAAAAACAAAAGTATCCTTTCCGAAAACGTAAATTTTTTACGCCGAAAAAAGGCAACAAATCCGGCGGAATTTTACTTTCCGTCGTAGCCCCATTTAAGGTAAATGGCACCCCAGGTAAATCCTGCGCCGAAGGTTGAAAGTATCAGTTTGTCACCTTTTTTGAGTTCGGGTTCCCAGTCGTGGAGACACAGAGGCAGAGTGCCCGAGGTGGTATTGCCGTAACGTTGGATGTTTATCATCACTTTGTCGCGCTCCAACCCCATACGGCGGGCGGTGGCGTCGATAATTCTCAGATTTGCCTGATGGGGAACAAGGTATTTTATGTCGTCTGCCGTAAGATTATGACGTTTCATCATCTCCACCGACACATCGGCCATTTTTGAGACTGCCCATTTGAAAACGGGCTGCCCTTCTTGATAGATAAAATGCTCGCGGGCATCGACGGTTTCGTGAGAGGCGGGTTTGACCGAGCCGCCGGCTTTTTGATGCAGATGATGACGCCCCACGCCGTCAACTTGCAATATTTCGTCCACGATACCCACATCTTCGGTGGTGGGCTCAAGCATAACGGCACCTGCACCGTCGCCGAAAATGGGACTCACCGACCGGTCGGTGTAATCAACTATGGAAGACATCACTTCAGCGCCCACAACCACTACTTTCTTATAAAGTCCGGAGCGTACGTATTTGTCGGCGGTAGCAAGAGAAAAAAGGAAACCCGAACAGCCGGCGTTGATATCGAAGCTGAAAGCGTTTTTTATCCCCAACAAATCGGAAATAATGTTTGCCGTGGCCGGAAAAACGTGGTCGGGTGTTACCGTAGCACAAATCAACAAGTCCACCTCTTCGGGCTTGGTACCGGTTTTTTCAAGCAACTCTTTAACCGCTTTGGAGCCGAGATATGAACTGCCTCTCCCCTCTTCGGGTTTTAGTAAACGTCTCTCTTTTATGCCGATACGGGTCATTATCCATTCGTCGCTGGTGTCAACCATGGTGGATAATTCATCATTCGTTAAAACATATTTGGGCAAATATGCTCCTACTCCCGTGATTACTGAATTGATTTTGGTCATAATATTGCTGTTAAAAAAACAGAGCAAAGATAGACAAATGATAATGTCGGTCTTTGCTCATGTTTAAAAAATTTTACACAGTGTTATACCGCCTCTTCCATATCTATGGCTAATTTACCTTTGTAATAGCCACACTCGGGACAAACCCTGTGATACAGAACTGTTGCGCCGCAATTGCTGCAAGTGGTGTAAGTAGGAGCAACGGCTTTATAATGTGTTCTTCTCTTGTCGCGACGTGTCTTCGACGTCTTTCTTTTTGGATGTGCCATTATAAAATGTTTAAATAATTATACATTAATCGTCAAATTTCAAATCTTTCAAAGCGTCCCAGCGGTGGTCGGGTTTTTTCTGATTATGATACTTTTCCATCAAATCCAAAAACTCCGCATTGCATGTCGAATGCCCTTGAGCATCAAGCGGATGAACCTTCCGCAAGGGAACGTTAAGTACAATATCTTCGAAGATTATCCGTGAAATATCGAGGATGTGTTCGGAGTGAGAAAGGTAAATGATATCATCATCATCGGATTTTTCTTCACCCCGTTTAACGACGAGCCTGCGCTCGAAATCCGTAGGATAAACATAGTCATCCAAACAGATATCGCAGGGGAAAGTCATAGTGCCTTTGTATTTTAAATTCAGAACCATAAGATTTGATTCCACATTCAAGGCCACATCAACATCGATATCGCAGCGATATTCCTCATCGGACTGCACCGCTTCAAAGAACTTCCCCGTTATATGATATTGATAGTAGTGCTCTCCGCTCGACAAACCCTTTAGGGGTATTTTGTATTCTATCAAATCATTCACTTCTAATGAGTTTTGGGGGTGCAAAATTATATTTTTTTTAATAACCGCAAACATTTAGTGCAATAAAAATCGAAGGGGGCGTTTCCACGCCCCCTTCGATGCTCTTATATCACTGATATAGAATATCTTATTTGTTATTTATTTCAGCTTCGCGGCGTTTAAATTCGGCAAGGCCGTCGTTTAAAAATTTCAGGAAAGTCCCAACGTTAAGGTCGTAAGCGGTGGCCTTTGTCAAAGGTTTGCCGTTGTAGTCGATGGCAAAATAGTAGGGCTGAGACGACTGCCCGAATTTGCCGATTTGCAGGTCGCTCCACTTGTTACCCACGTTTCGTATCATTCTGCCCGTGAACGAAGATTTCTTTCTTTCGCTTTCGGGCAAAGGTTTTTTGTCGTCAACATAAAGTGAAATCAGCACGTAGTCGTTTTCGAGGATTTTTTTCACTTTCTTGTCCGCCCAAACGGCCAGCTCCATATTACGGCAATTCACACAACCCCAGCCCGTAAAGTCTATTACAACGGGTTTTTTGTGTTGACGTGCATAGGCCATTCCCTTGTCGTAGTCGGTAAATTCGGCCTCCACCGTGCCGGTGTAAAGGTTGAAATCCTGAGTGAAAATGGGTGGCGAGAAAGCGGAAATAGCTTTCAGCGGAGCACCCCAAAGGCCGGGCACCATATACATGGCAAAGGCGAGGGAGACGGTGGCGAGGAAAAGTCTGAAAACGCTGACTTTCTCTACCGGCGAGTCGTGATTAAATCGCAGTTTGCCAAGCAGATACAAGCCAAGAAGGGCAAAAATAACTATCCACAGGGAGAGGAAAACTTCTCTGTCGAGGATGTGCCAGTGATAGGCCATGTCGGCCACCGATAAGAATTTGAGAGCGAGAGCAAGCTCTATAAATGCCAGCACCACTTTCACGGAGTTGAGCCAGCCGCCCGACTTGGGCATGGATTTCATCATCGACGGGAAGAAAGCAAAGAGCGAGAAGGGCAAGGCCAAGGCCACCGAAAAGCCCAACATACCCATTGCCGGGCCCCACAGTCCTTTGGTAACGGCCTCCACGAGAATAGTACCCATTATCGGTCCCGTACACGAAAAAGAAACCAAAACCAAGGTGAAAGCCATAAAGAAAATGCTCAACAAACCCGATGATTTGTCGGCTTTGCTGTCCATCTTGTTGGTCCATTTTGTGGGCAGTTGAATCTCGAAAGCACCGAAGAAAGAAATGGCGAAAATCACAAGCAAGAGGAAAAATGCAATGTTGAAGCCCGCCGAAGTAGCCAGCGCATTCATGGCGTCGGCACCGGCAAAAATTGTGAGCCCCAGACCGAGAATCATATAAATGGCAATGATGGAAATACCGTAGATGACGGCGTCTTTTTTGCCCTTTGCCTTATCTTTTTTGATAAAGAAGCTGACGGTCATGGGAATCATAGGCCAAACACAAGGGGTTATAAGCGCTATCAAACCGCCGAGAAATCCAAGTGCAAAAATCACCCAGACACTTTTGTCGGCAAAGGAATTTTCGTCGCCATAGGCTTTCAGTTGATCGATTACGGGCTCCCAAATGAGTTTTTGCCATTGCTCGTCGTCCACGGAGGCTCCGGCCGCATTTTCCGTTTCGGCAGGAGCGGCGGCGCTATCGCTATCGGAGGATTCTTGACTCTTATCTTTTTGAATTTCAACGGGTTTGCCCTCTTTTTCCTGTGCCTGTTCGTCTGCCTTAGCGCTTTTCTCAACCTTGGCGGAGGCAGCCTTTTTGGCCGGTGCCGAAGACAAGCCGTCCAAAACAAACTTAAAATCGTAGGACAAAGCCATGCAGGCGCCGTTGATACAAGCCTGATATTCCACGGCACCGTGCACAGTGGCTTTCTCTGTGCCCGTCACTTCCACTTTCTGGACAAAAGTGGCCGTCTTGTCCCAATATTTTGTCAAGCCGCCGAGGGTCTCGTCGTATTCCTCTTTGGGCTTTGGCGATTCGCTGACTTTCCCAACGGTTTTATAACCCACCGGGTCGTCAAAATAGAAAGCCATAGGCATGGTGCCTTCGGAATATTGCGAATAGAAGTGCCAGTTGGGCGCTGCCGTGGCCTTAAATATAAGGTCGTATTTACCGTCAGCGGTTTTCACGGCTTTGCTCGTCCACGTAACAGGGTCGGCTTCCTGTTTTTTATTGGCCATTCCCGCCAAACCTTGCGACATAGCATAGTTTACCGTCAGTCCTATTATAAAGGCTATCAGCAAAATGCGTGTTGTTAGTTTTTTCATAATTTATTTTGTTAAGACGTGTGTGTATTGCCAAACGATTTCAATGAGCTGCAAAAATATAAATTATTCCTAATGGAATGCTTTGGAAAAAAATTCCGGATTTTGTCCTTCGCCATTTAAAAAATCTGTAACATTTTGATTAAAAGCAGGTATAAGGTGCCCTATAAAGTTCATCCCATCCAAAAAGAACTTGATTAAACGGAGTTAGAAACTCACAATACCCAATTCAAAAACCCGTCTTCGATGCGAGGGCGGGTTTTTTGGTTTTTATATTACCTTTGCGGCTTCTTGTATCAGGTAAAACTCACGCTATGAAATATAAAATATTGATTCTGTTGCTTTTGCCGGCATTGTTGACTTTTTCGTGTGCGGAAAAAAACAACGAGAACGGCGATAATAAAATTGAAAACGACCCCGCAAAACCCTATGTGGTAATGCTTTCGATGGACGGCTTCCGTTGGAATTACACCGATAGGGTGCCTACGCCGAATTTCGACAAAATAGCCGCCAAGGGCGTGAAATCGGCAGTTCAGCCTTGTTTTCCCACCAAAACCTTCCCCAATCATTACAGTATAGCCACGGGCCTTTATCCCGACCACCACGGCATTGTAAACAACACTTTTTACGACCCGAAACGAAAAAGCGTTTACAAAATCTCGGATCGCAGCAAAGTGGAAGACGGCTATTACTACGGCGGAGAGCCTATTTGGAATACCGCCGAAAAACAGGGCATGCGCACAGCTTCCTACTTTTGGGTGGGCAGCGAGGCCGATATTCAAGGAATGCACCCTTCCATTTGGAAAAAATACGACCATTATTTCCCATGGAAACAACGCGCCGATTCGGTGATAGCGTGGCTGCAACTGCCTGAAAGCAAGAGACCTCACCTGATTTTGTGGTATGTGCCCGAACCCGACGGCACCGGACATCATTTCGGACCTCAAAGTGCCGAAATTGATAAGATGGTAATGAAATTAGACAGCCTGCTGGGGTATTTTATGGATGAGTTGGAGAAAATACCCGTAGCATCACGCGTAAATGTCATTGTAACTTCGGACCACGGTATGGAAGAGATTACGCACGAGAGAATGCTGTCGCTGAAAAACATACTGAAAAACGATTGGTACACAGGAGCTTACGGAGGAAATCCCGTTTACAACATTTGGGCAAAGGACGGCTTTAAAGATTCCATTATAAATGCTTTGAAACAAACAGGACATATACAAGCTTACGACAAAAACACCATCCCCTCTCGCTTGCATTATATGAAAAACGAGCGCTGCGGCGATGTGGTGGCGGTTGCCGATTCGGCTTACGGCCTTGTTTACGGAAGTATTCCGGGCATAACAACCGCAGGCACACACGGTTACGACAACAAAAACACGAATATGAACGCCATGTTTTATGCTTACGGACCTGCTTTTAAAAAGGGCTATACAGCTCCCGTATTCCAAAATATCGATATTTATAATTTGATTGCGGAAATTTTGGGATTGAAAGCTGCCGCAAATGACGGCGACCAAGACGCTTTACAACTGCTTGCCGAATAACCACTCCTTATATAATATAGAGCTATGAAAAAAAATCTGCTCTTTCTATTTTTCGCCGCATTTGTTTTTAACGGCCACGTTTCCTTTGCGGGAGACCAAGAAGACTACACCTGGTGGAATAATTTTCACCATTGGGACGGATGCACACCTTGGTTGGCGTATCTAAACACTTCGGCAGCATATTTCGGGCCTAATGCTCTACCCGTACCGGTAATGAACGAAGGCCTTGTCAGTCGTAAGTTTATTTTCGAATTCAGACCTGAGGCACAGCTGTCGAAAGGCGACAAGACTTACGATTTATACACTTCCTTACGCGTGCCCTTGGGTGAACGGGTTGATTTCGAGGCTTTTGTGGTGCCCATAGAATATTTTGCCATGGACACCGCCACCCGCAACGAGCGTTATGTGAGACATATTGACGCCTCGGGCAGAGCGGGCGGCGATTTTTGGTTCGGGACAAATTTCATGGTAATAAAAGAAAAGAAACACCTGCCTTCCGTTACGGCCTCTTTTTATTTCAAAACAGCCTCGGGCACAGGGCTTCAGTATGTTCGCTATACCGACGCCCCGGGATACTACGCAAATGTCGGCTTCGGGAAAAATATTTGGCAAAGTGATGATAAAACCAAGAAAATCAGGTTGTTCGGACAAGGCGGCTTTTATGCTTATCAAACATGGGACATGCTGCACAATCAGGACGACTGCATTATTTACGGCCTTGGTTTTAAATATTCGACCGGTAAATTATGGCTGCGCGTCGCCCTTGCGGGATATTGGGGATATTTGAATAACGGCGACAGGCCGTCGGTTTTTAGGTTGCAAGCCGGAACAAATATGAAAACATGGAATGTGGCCTTAAAATATCAAGCGGGCTTACACGATTTCGATTATCACACCATCGGGCTGTCGTTGCTTTATTCATTTGAAAAAAAGAAATAAAAAAACCTTATTGCCCCACAGAAAGCAATAAGGTTTAAAATGAAAAAGGCAATATGTTTCTACTTCAAGACACCCATCTCCTTACCCACTTTAGTAAAGGCGGCAATACACTTGTCGAGATGTTCTTTTTCATGTGCCGCCGACAGCTGAACCCTTATTCGCGCCTGACCCTTAGGCACAACGGGGAAAGAAAAGCCTATGACATAAATGCCCTCGTCGAGCAATTTGGCGGCAAAATCCTGTGCCAGCTTGGCATCGTAGAGCATCACTGCGCAAATGGCCGATTTGGTGGGTTTGAGGTCGAAGCCCACAGCACTCATCTTGTCCATAAAATATTCGGTGTTCCAATGCAGTTTGTCTTGCAAGGTGTTGGTGGTGGAAACCATGTCGAACATTCTTATGCCGGCATTGACGACCACCGGAGGAATTGAGTTGGAGAAAAGATATGGACGCGAACGCTGGCGCAACATTTCTATAATTTCCTTTTTGCCCGTGGTAAAACCGCCGATGGCACCGCCGAAAGCTTTTCCGAGAGTGCCTGTGATAATTTCCACCTTGCCTATGGCATCGTAAAGCTC
>CAZPGC010000001.1:48374-52076 GCA_964585875.1 uncultured Prolixibacteraceae bacterium
ATGGCGTCTTCGGGTCCCAGCAACGGCTCGAAGACCCCGCCGTTGGCATCGAAAGCGGCGGCGTAAAGAATGGTATCCTCGGTGCCGAAAAAGTCGGCAATCTTGGCTTCGAGGGTCTTGTGCAAGTCCTGAGTGCCGCAGATAAACCTTACCGAGGACATACCGTAGCCGTGGGTGTCGAGAGCCTCTTTGGCGGCGGCTTTAAGCTCCTCGCTGTTGGACAAGCCGAGATAGTTGTTCATACAAAAATTCAGCACTTTTTGCCCTGTGCTGACAGTAATTTCGGCACCTTGCGGACTGGTTATTACCCTTTCGTCTTTGTAGGTGCCGGCGGCTTTTATTCCCTCTATTTCTTTGCTTAAAAATTCTTGAAATCTGTTATACATAATATTCTGAAATTTAATAGATTATAAATGATTTTTATGATTCTTTGTTTATTGCGTCAGGATGAACGGTTTCTTTAATATGATGATGGTGCCTGTGCGATTTTTTCTTTGATTTACGAAAATGACGTTGCAGATAATATATTGAAACACAAATAAGTAGAACATAATCGGCCAATTCGATAAAATTTAGAAAGAAAAAATCGGGTTGTGAAATATAAACCAAAATTTTAAACACGCTGCCGACTATTATGGTTGTGAAAGCGGCAATTTTGAAAACGTTTTTTTCAAGTACTGACAGAAAAATACCGTAAAGTATTATCAAAATCACCTTAACAAAAAAACCAATGCTGAACTCGCTAATGCCTCCAACGGTTTTGGTGATAAAAGATTGAAAAAAAATGGAGGCAACGAAAAGTATAACGGCGAATTTCAAAATCCACTCGGTTAACACGGAATTTTTATCTCTGATATCCATAAACTATTGATTATTGATTAATGCGCATAAAAGTATAAAAAAATCGGCATAGACATTAAATTAAATGATTTTAAGAAAAAGCTTGTTATTTTTTTCGTTGTGCAACGATATAGAATGTATCTTTGTACTAAATAAACACAAGAGCTATGAGTAAACAAAACAATGACAACCGGATTCAAATGGTTTTTGAAAAACGCAACTATATTCTTATGATTGTGGGTGTTGTATTGATATTTTTGGGCTTGATTTTGCTGTCGGGCGGCGGCTCCAAAGACCCGCACGTTTTCAACAAAGACATATTCGATACGCGCCGCATGGTAGTTGCTCCTTTGGTAATGCTTGCCGGTTTTATGCTTGAGATATATGCCATAATGTGGAAGGGGAAAAAAGAAAAACGGGCTTGATATCCTTTTTATGCCGTTGTATTTTTATTCTTTCTTTCAAAAACATAGATTATGAATTGGTTTGATGCATTTATTCTTGCCGTTGTTGAGGGCATTACCGAGTTTCTTCCCGTTTCGTCAACAGGTCATATGATTATCACCGAGGGGGTATTGGGGATGAAATCCACACCTGAAATACAAACATTTATTATTGCCATTCAGTTGGGTGCAATTATCTCTGTGATAGTTCTTTATTGGAAACGTTTCTTCCAATCACTGCAGTTTTACTACAAACTTTTCGTGGCCTTTATTCCGGCGGCAGTCTTCGGTTTGTTGCTGAACGATTATATAGAAGATTTGTTGGAAAGCGTGTATGTTGTTGCCACCATGCTAGTGGTAGGCGGCGTGGTCTTGGTTTTCGTTGACAAGTGGTTTAAAAACCCGTCGGAGAATCAGGAGATTACATATCCCAAAGCTCTGAAAATAGGTTTGTTTCAGGTGCTTGCCATGATACCCGGAGTTTCGCGCTCGGCAGCAACAATCATCGGAGGTATGACACAGAAACTCACACGAAAAACCGCCGCCGAATTTTCCTTTTTTCTTGCCGTGCCAACCATGTTTGCAGCCACAGGATATAAGTTGCTGAAAAACTATCAATACATAAATCATGATGCCGTCAACACCTTGATTTTCGGCAATATAATTGCCTTTATCGTGGCTCTGCTCGCCATAAAATCGTTCATCGGATACCTCACCAAACACGGTTTTGCCATCTTCGGTTACTACCGTATTTTCGTGGGGCTGCTTATTATTGTGCTTTATATGTTCGGAGTTGACCTAAGCGTTTCCTAATGATGTTCGATTTTATTGCCGGCGAAGTTTTATTGGTCGATAAAGCCCGCGAATGGACATCTTTTGATGTAGTCAAATCACTGCGAAATTCCATTCTTAAATCATTAAAAATAAAGAAGATAAAAGTGGGACACGCCGGCACTCTCGACCCTTTGGCCACGGGTTTGCTTATTGTTTGCACAGGAAAAAAAACAAAGGAAATAGACAAATATCAAGCAGCCGACAAAGTTTATGAAGGCATTATAACACTGGGAGCCGTGAGACCCTCTTTCGATATGGAAACCGAAATTGTCGAAACATTTGATTACTCTTCAATCACCGAAACGGATATCCTGAAAGCCGCCGAATCGTTTGAAGGAGAGCAGATGCAAACGCCGCCGGCCTATTCCGCCGTCAGGGTGGATGGCGTGAGAGCCTATAAAAAAGCGCGTAAAAACGAAGAGGTGGAGCTAAAAAAACGGAAAATAACAATTCATTATTTCAAGATAAAAAAGGTGGAAATGCCCGATGTTTATTTCGAGTTGAAATGCAGCAAGGGCACCTATGTGAGGTCCTTGGCCGGCGATTTCGGTCGCAGCCTTAACAACGGGGCCTATCTAAAATCGCTGAGACGTACCGCCATAGGAAATTTCTCGGTGGAAGACGCTCTCGATGTCCGTAAAATTAAGGAAATCATAGAATCATAAAATAATTACATCACACTGTATTTCAGGCTAATGGCGCATTTTATTGATATAAATTAGCTTTTTAAACAAACCAAAATTACATTTAAGGTGTCTTATACTTTAGTGTATTTAATTTATTAACAACAATGGTGGGGTTCCGGCTTTTTTTGTTTGGTTTATCTGTTTGGATTTCAACAATTTAAAATCATTTAACATAAAAAAAGCTTTAAAATCCCGCTATGCAAGGGGTTTCAGGCAACCTTTAAAGGAATTTAAAATCTTAAAAACCTATTGATTAATGGCAATAGACGAGAAACAATTACTTGAGCTTTGCAAAAAAGGGGACAGGGCAGCCCAAGAAAGGCTGTTCAGAATATATTCCCCCGTGATGCTTGGTATTTGTATGCGTTATGCCAAAAACAAACAGGAAGCCGAAGATGTTATGCAAGAGGGCTTTATAAAAGTCTTCACCAATATTTCCGGATTCCGCGGTGAAGGTTCTTTTGAAGGTTGGATAAAGCGAATTATGGTGAATACTTCTCTCAATCATTATTACAAAGCCAAGAAAACCGCCTCAAATATGAGTTTCGACGACATTAGAGAAACCCAAATTGTTAGTGAAAACGAGGAGGAGGTGCCCGAGTTAAGATTTTCGCAAGCCGAAATGCTGGAAGCAATTCAAAAATTGCCCGAGGGTTACAGGCAGGTTTTTAATATGTATGTGTTTGAAAAATTCAAACATAGAGAAATTGCCGAGCTGCTCGACATTTCGGTTAACACCTCGAAATCGCAACTGTCCAAAGCCAGAACACATTTAAAGAACACCTTGCTCCGGATGGAGCAAGACAAGAAACAAACCAAATAAGCTGATGAAAGAAGAGAATTTGAATATTGACAAATTATTTGAAGAAAGCCTTGCAGGTCTGAAAGTGGAGCCGCAA
>CAZPGC010000001.1:52176-55940 GCA_964585875.1 uncultured Prolixibacteraceae bacterium
GGCTATAATAACGTCTATGGCCGAAGAGAAGAACGAAACTCTTGAACAAAACGGCGTTATAGCGGAAACCAAGGACGAGCAAATCGATAAAACTATTAAAGATGTCAGCATAAGTTCGCAAACGCCGGTTGCCTTCAACAGCGAAAGCTCAACGGCAAAAACCGAAAGAGTTGAAAGCAAGCCCGAGGAAACCCGTCGCGTTGCCGAAAGCACCACGATAAATGAAACGAGCAAGGAGCTGACCGACAGCAAAAAAACACCAGCCGGCGACCAAGTCGAAAAAGTCGAAAAAGTGGCAACGGTGCCTCCCCCTCCCGGTCCCGCGATAGCTACCGGATTGGCAATCGAATTCGGTATGGGACCCGCTTCTGTTGAAAACAACTTGCCCTTAACGGTAAATTACGACAACCCCTTTATCGAGAGCGCAAATAAAAACAAACTCACTACCGCGGAAGGATTTGTTCAGATAAAATATTCATTTTCAAAATTTTATGTAAAATCAGGTTTGCGCTTTTCGGAATTCGGAGAAAACAGCACCTTTAACGTCACCACCGAACTGCACGACACTTCGGGGGGCTACCGCTCGTGGAATTTGAATCGCTATTGGACCTACGACACCATTGGTTATTATGAAGATCCGAACCAGCCCGGCATGGTATTTCCGATATTATCGCCCACATACCATATCGATACCATTAGTGCGCAATGGAATTCGCGAGACAAAATTTACTACGAAAGCAAAAAAACGGAAGCTCGCAACCGTTATCGCTATGTTGAAATACCTCTTTTGGCAGGTGTAAAGTTCAACATAAAACGTCTCGGTATTTACGGCGGCGGCGGAGTAGGCATCGCTTTTATGATAAACACAAGCGGAAAATATGTTGAAAATAACGAAGTTAGAGACATTAGTTTTAACGACAATCCTTACAAATCGCATAATTTCAATTATTTACTTAATTTTGGCGCCGATTATTCATTGACAAACAGATGGAATGTGTTTTTGGAATTTACTTATAAATCAAACATAACATCCATTTATAAAGACGAGTATTTTCAAGGGAAATATCATTCGTCGGGTTTGAATTTCGGACTTAGTTATATCATTAAATAAGAAAGATGAAAATGATAAAATCTACAATATTAAAGATAGCTTTTTTTCTAATAACGGCGGCTTTGCCACTTGCGGGTTTCTCACAACTAACGGTTATTTACGGCTACGTGAAAAGCAACAGCAGCGGCATGGGCATTGCCAACCATCAGGTTGTAATTCAGTCGCATATCGACACCATTACATCCACGGGCATGAATTATTACTCGACCGTTTTCACGTCGCCGGGAGGATTTTTTATCGACAGCGTTACCGTTCCCACAGGTCAAAATATCAAGTTTTTTGTCTCCACTCTCGATTGTCAGGGAAACACGGTTACGGACAGCGTTTTTTCGAATCAAAACACAGGGGTTAACCTCCTGATATGCGATTCGGGACTAATCTCGTGCAAAGCGGATTTTATTGCTTACGCCGATACGGGTAACTACAAAAAATATTATTTTTACAACATAGCGGTAACTCCTTTTACAAACTTGATGTGGCACTTCGGCGACGGTGACAGCTCCACGGCAATAAACCCTGTTCATATCTATGCCAAAGACAGCCTTTATCCCGTCAGCCTTACTGTTTACGACACCGCTACGGGATGTTCCGATACGAAAAACGACACCATCGATGTGAAGCCCGTTTTTTATTGCAGCAACAGTTTTACTTATGTGAAAAACAATCTCACGGTAAGTTTCTACGGCTCAGTAAACAACTCTTTGCCAACTATTTACAAATGGTCGTTCGGCGATTTCTCATATGCTACGGGGCAAAATCCACAGCACGTTTACTCCAATGCGGGCATTTACAAAACCTGCTTGCAAACCATTTCGGTAAATCCCCAAAATATGGATACCTGTGTTGCATTTTCGTGTAAATACATTTCCATTCAGGCGCCTCCCATGGGCAATATTTGGGGGCAAGTTTTTGCCGACACCGACAGGGTGTACCACGGAAAAGTGGTGCTTTATAAATTTATACAAAGCAACGGCACTTACCAAAGCATTGATACCGTTGACGTTACAAACATCGACAGTCTGAATCTCAGTTTTTACTATTTTGGAAATATACCCTTCGGGAAATACATTACCAAAGCATATTTGACTTCTCAGTCAAGCAACTACAATGTTTTCGGACCGGCTTTTTACGGCAATTCTTTCAAATGGGACAAAACGCCTGCCTTTATCTTAAATCAAGGCGGTATCAACAAGCCCATACACCTTACACATATTTACAATGCCAACGGCCCTGTTGACATCACGGGTAAAGTAATGGAAGGAACCATAAAAAATCCGGGAGACCCGATACCCGGGGTTCTTTTGTATCTCTATGATGTTCAGGGAGATGTGTACGGATATACCTATAGCGACAATAGCGGCAATTATTCGTTTACGGGTTTGCAATATCGAAAATATTATGTTTATGCCGATGTGATTAACAAGGATATATTCCCTGCTTTCGTTTGGCCCGACGAAAGCAATAATCACCTGACAAACATTAATATATACATAGGCAAAGACAAGGTTACATCAATCGGTGGCGACGAGAGGCCGCAGGCATTGGTTTTCCCCAATCCGGTGTCGGACAGACTTAATATAGTGATAGGCAATGCGAAAGCCGGCCTTTATAAATTCGAATTGTTTGACAATTTGGGCAGGTTGATTCTTACGAGGCAAAGGCAAATGTCACCCGACAACAACACCATAAAGCTGAATTTAAACGGCGTTCCGAATGGTTTTTACAGCCTGATGATAAAAAGCGGCGACGGTGTAAGCTCTGTGATAAAAGTCATTGTTTCGCACTAAAACTGAGCAAGTTATTTTTCCAAGGAGCTGAATTCGTTACGCAGTCCGGCATAGTCCACCAATTCTATTTTCACTTTTCCAACCATCACCTCGCTTTCGGCTAAAACCGGCAGATGATTTTTATCGTCGGATATGTAAACCAAGAGCTTGTCGTCGTCTTTAAAGACTCCTCCCGTGAGCACCGACGGTTTGAATTTCAAGCAGTTAACCCTGCCTATTTTTGTTACCACACTTGCCTTACCCACAAATCTCAACTGTGTTCTATACACCGAATCGTCAAGAAAAAAGGGAATTGAAATCACATCGTTTATTTTCATGGTGTCGGCATCGAAAGTGCGTGCATAGTAGATTGCCGAAATCAAATCCTGAACGTTGTAATCGATATTCACTGCACCCGAGTCATTATTTTTGTTGTTCACAAAATAGGCTTTTTTCTGTTCGTGATAAAATTTCACATCACGGCTGGCGCTGTAATCACCTTCTTTCACCCTTTTCAGAAAATATCTAGGCACCAGATGTTTAACATCGATAAACGTTTGATACACATCATGAACTTTGAAAAACCAATTGAAAGCCCCTTTGGTTTTACCTACCACATTTACAAAATATGTGGTGTCGCCCCTGACGATATATTTGTGCTTATTGATTTGCGAAATCATTATTCCGGCTGTGACATCGCCTGTCATCATAGAAGAATAAAACAGCTTGAATGTAAGTTTCTCGCCGGTGGTAAAGGCCCTGTTTTCGGGACACGGAAGTTGGTCGAAAGAGAAAACACTTAGCGTTAAACCAAGGAAAAAAGTCAGAAAAAGGAGTCTTTTCATAGCATTACCGTTTTTGAAATTCAAGCCCTTGTATTCAAAAGG
>CAZPGC010000001.1:56040-60744 GCA_964585875.1 uncultured Prolixibacteraceae bacterium
TACATATTGATATTCAGCATTTCGCAAGCCTCGTTCTTAAACATTATAGTTCAGACACTAAACAAACTGAAACTCCATTTGTTTTTTTACCAAATCGACTTTACGCACCGAAATTTTCACATGGTCGCCAAGGCGGTAAATATTGCCGAAACGGCGACCTATTATTTGGTAGTTGTCTTCATCGAGGTAATAATAATCGTCCGTGAGTGAGTCTATCGGTACCATACCTTCGGCTTTCACATCCTCAACTTCCACAAACACGCCCCACTTGCTCACGCCGGAGATAATGCCGTCGAACTCCTGCCCTACTTTGTCGAGCATATATTCGGCCTGTTTGTATTTAACGGATTCGCGCTCGGCATCGACGGCTTTGCGCTCCATATCAGAACAGTGAATACAATATTGCTCATATTCTTCGGCATCGACGGATTTACCGCCGTTGAGATAATGGTCGAGAAGACGATGCACCATCAGGTCGGGATAACGACGAATGGGCGAGGTAAAATGCGTGTAGTATTTGAATGCCAAACCGTAATGGCCGATGTTTTCGGTGGAATAAACGGCTTTTGCCATGGTTCTGACGGCAATGGTTTCGATAAGATGCTCTTCGCCCTTACCCCTAATCTGCTCGAAAAGTCTGTTGAGCGAGGTGACGAGACTTTTGCGATTGGTGAGCGAGATGCGATAGCCGAATTTCTTGATAAACTCCGAAAAAGTATTCAGCTTTTCGGCGTTGGGGGTGTCGTGAATTCGATAGACAAAGGTTTTGGCTTTCTTCTTTTGCCCCCCCTTTATCTTTCCAATGCGTTCAGCTACTCGCCTGTTAGCCAGCAACATAAAGTCTTCAATAAGCTTGTGGGCTTCTTTTTGCTCACGCACGTATGCACCTATGGGCTTGGCATTTTCATCGAGTTTAAATCTAACCTCTTGCGAGCGAAAGGCAATGCTGCCTTTTCTGAATCTTTCCTCGCGTAACTTAGCGGCTAGGTCGTTGAGTTTCAGCAACAACTCTTTATTTTCATCGCCTTCGCCTCCTTCAATCATCGCCTGCACGTCCTCGTAGGCATATCTTTTATCGGATTTAATTACCGTGCGACCTATCCACTCTTTTTTTATTTCTGCATTGTCGGTCATTTCGAAAACAGCCGAAAAAGTCAATTTTTCCTCGTCGGGACGCAGCGAGCAAACCATATTCGACAGTTTCTCCGGCAACATAGGTACAACCCTGTCAACGAGATAGATAGAGGTGCCTCGCTCGTAGGCTTCCTTGTCTATGGCAGAGTCTTTTTTAACGTAATAAGACACATCGGCAATGTGAACACCGACCTCCCAATTTCCGTTTTTCAACTTTCTTATGGAAAGAGCATCATCGAAATCTTTGGCATCAACCGGGTCGATGGTGCATGTAAACACATTTCTGAAATCTCGACGTTTGGCTATTTCATCCGGGTGAACTTTGTTTTCAATTTTCTCGGCAGCTTTAAGTACCTTGTGCGGAAAAGAAACCGGAAAATCGTTGGCTGCCAGTATGGACTTCATCTCAACATCGTTGTCGCCGGGTTTGCCGAGAATTTCATAGACTTCGGCAAAGGGGTTTTTGGCATGGTCGGGCCATTCGGTAAATTTCACAATGACTTTTTCGCCGTTTTTGGCACCGTTGAGCTTCGACAGCGGAATGAAAAAATCGTGAGGCACACTCATTTTGTCGGGCACAAGAAAAGCGAAATTTTTCGACACTTCGAGTTTTCCCACAAAAAAGTGGGTAGCACGTTCGAGTACTTCCATAATCTTACCTTCCGGTTTGCGTCTGCCTCTTTTGGGGAAGAGCTGCACCTTAACCAAATCGCCATTGAAAGCCTTGCCCGTATTATTCGGGGCTATGTATATATCCTCGTCGAGCTCGGAAGACACAATGTATGCCTTGCCCGTTGACTTCATATCCACCTTGCCCGTTATCTGTCCAGCGGCGGTGTAATCGGCTATAAGCTCAGGGTTTAGTTTGTGCTTGGCACGCGACACCCTAATCAAAATATCCTTGTTTTCCAGCTTGTAAACAAAGCTTTGCAACACCTGCTTGCTTGCCGCATCCATAATGCCGAGCCTCTTGCTCAACTGCTTAATATTCAGTGGCATATACGGGTTTATGGCAAAGGCTTCCAAAATCTGTTTCTCAAAGCTGTTCACGTCTTTAATCTTATTTTTCCTTTTCTTATTCTTTCTTGATGACATAGTTTGTTTCATTTTTAATGGTGTAAAAATACGGCAAAAAAGAATTGCCGGACTTGTTTTCAGCTTATTTAACTTTTTGATAACACCTTTAATCCCGCAAAAATTTGGATTTTAACGGCTTCCAACGTGTCAAAATTTACCCGTATTTGAAAGTTTTAAAGTGGAGAAATCTGTGTTTTTTAGGTATATTTTTCCACATTATATTTTTATAAAGTGGAGAAATCTATGCTTTTTAGGTATATTTTTCCATATTATATTTTTATAAAGTGGAGAAATCTATACTTTTTTGGCACATTTTTCCACTTTATATTGAGTTTATATTAGTGTAATTATTATATTTGCAGGCAAATACATAAGCTATGACACACAAAATATCAGGCAGAGAAAATGAGATACGTTTATTTAACAAACTCATTGAATCACAAGACCCTAAATTTCTCGCCATTTACGGAAGAAGGCGTGTAGGCAAAACGTTTTTGGTGCGGGAATATTTCAAACAATATATACGCTTTTCGTTTACCGGCTCGTTTGAAGAAGAGACAAAAATTCAACTTGAAAACTTTTTCAGAGAATATCTTTACCGCACAAAAGGAAAAAAAGAAACTTCCATACCAAAGAATTGGAGCCAAGCTTTTGCCTATCTTGCCGATTATCTTTACACGTTAAAAAACCGAAAACGCAAAACTGTAGTGTTCATTGATGAGCTTCCTTGGCTCGACAGACCCAAATCGGGATTTATTAAGGCGCTGGAATATTTTTGGAATCAGCATGTTTCCACAATGAACCATGTTATTTTAATAGTTTGCGGTTCAGCGGCTTCGTGGATGCAAAAAAAACTTCTGAAGTCAAAAGGAGGCTTACACAACAGGATAACCGACAGGATAAAACTCGAACCTTTTACGTTAAAAGAAACAGAAGACTTTCTCAAAAGCAAAAGGATAAAACTTTCTCGCTACCATATCATTCAGTTGTATATGGTCATGGGCGGCATTCCTTTTTACCTGAACGAACTTACACCGGGGAAAAGCGCCGAACAACTGATCAACGATTTGTGTTTTACACCTAACGGACTGTTATCCAACGAATATGAGCAATTATATTATTCGTTATTTAAGAATGCCGACAAGCATATGAAAGTAATTGAGGCTCTGGCCTCCGCTCCAAACGGACTAAACAGGGAAACCCTGTTGAAGAAATCGAAACTTGCCGACGGGGGGACTCTTACGAGAGCCATAGATGATTTGCATGAGAGCGGGTTCATTGTGAAGCAAACGCCATTTAACAAAAAGAAGAAAGATGCAATCTTCAAATTAATAGACTTGTATTCATTGTTTTATATCAAGTTTATAAAAAATAAATCAGGCAAAGACAGAAATTATTGGCAGAAAATATCCAACACGGCAAGTTTTAGGGCGTGGAGCGGATACGCATATGAAAATATTTGCCTAATACATTCGCAGCAGGTTTTATTTAAGTTGGGTTTGAGCGGAACCTATACTGAAATTTCCTCATGGAGATTCGCGGGCGATAACGAAACCCCCGGAACTCAAATAGACATGCTTATAAACAGAAGAGACGGTGTAATAAATCTTTGCGAAGCAAAATACACCGAGAAGGAATTTATTATCACCAAAGAATACAGCAGCAAACTTCGCAAAAGGAGAGCAATATTCGAACATGTAACGAAGACAAAAAAATCCGTTGTCACTACCCTGATGACTACTTATGCCGCCGTCAAAAACAAATATTATCTCGAAGAAATAGATTCGGAAATAGTTATGGATGATTTGTTTGTGAAAATATAAGGCGCCGGAAAAACGGTTTCAAGCAAAGCTTCGTCGGGGAAATGGCCGGTCATAGACTGTGGAAAAGAAAATTATTTGCGGATATAAGGGTTATATTCAAGTTATATTGATCTAATTATTATATTTGTAAAAATCAATTTCTATCAAAAACAATTATGAGCAACAAAATTCCTTATCATATTATATTGATTTTCAGTCTTATATCGCTTGCGGCTTTTTCTTGCAAGAAACAAGAAACCATGCCTGCCCCTTCTTCCGGCCGCGATTATTTTCCTACGGAGCTCGGCTCGTGGATTTCTTATAAAGTAGATTCAATAACGTGGAACGATTTTTACACCCCCGTTAAAGTCGATACTTTTTCATTTTTTATTAAAATGAAAATCGACAGCCAATTTGTTGACGATCAAGGCAGAACGTCTTTTGTTTGGAGAAAATACTACAAAACGGACAGCACCTCGTGGGAGCTTATAAAAAATTACACCATCACAAAAACACCCGTCAGGGTGGAATCTTACGAAGAAAATGTGCGATTTATAAAAATGGCCTTCCCCGTTAACGCCACCACCACTTGGGATATGAATGCTTTCAACTCCGCCAAAGCCACTTCGAGCTATTACGACGACTACGATATCCCCGAAACCGTCAACTCGCACAAATTCGATTCCTGTGC
>CAZPGC010000001.1:60844-62965 GCA_964585875.1 uncultured Prolixibacteraceae bacterium
GTCTTTTCCCAATCACATTTCCCGGGATATTTTGCCGTTTATTTTAAAAATAAAAACAACAGCGGCTTTTCCCTTGATAAACCCTCGGATTATTTGTCGCAAAGAGCCATAGAGAGAAGGAAAAAACAGGGCATCCCGCTTGACAGCGGCGACTTGCCGGTAAACAAAAGCTATTTGCAAAGCCTCTCGGCCTACGGCAAAATAAAATACAGCTCCAAATGGCAAAATTCGGCCTTGCTGATTGCCGATGACAGCCTGAAACTCGAAGCGGTTAAAACATTACCGGAAGTAAAAAATGTGGAGTATTTGGGGCCTGCCGCTAAGAAAAAGAGAAAGAAAACCCATGAAACCAAAGGTAGATACGAGCCGGTTTTAGACTCCTTACCTCGATACGGTCTGACGCGCAATCAGCTGGATTTGATAGGTTTAACGCCGCTGCATCATGCAGGCTATGACGGTGCGGGAATCTTAACCGCCGTTTTGGATGCCGGTTTTTCCAATGCCGACAAGATGAATGCCTTTTCCTCTCTGCGCGACAGAAAAGGAATAGTTTACACAAAAGATTTTGTAAATCCCGGGAACGACGTTTTCAAGGAGCACAATCACGGCACCAACGTGCTTTCCACCATGGCCGGTATCGTCACGGGGGAATATTTCGGCTCCTCAACAGGTGCTGATTTTTTGCTTCTGCGCACCGAAAAGGTAAGCTCCGAATATCCCGTTGAGGAATATTATTGGCTTGCCGCCGCCGAATTTGCCGACTCGGCCGGCGCCGATATCATAACTTCGTCGCTGAGCTATACCACCTTCGACGACAGCACTTTAAACCACAGCAAACAAATGCTTGACGGAAGAAGCACCATCATCAGTTTGGCTGCCCTCGAAGCCTTTAAAAAAGGAATAGTCGTCACTGTTTCGGCAGGCAACTACGGCAACAATCCTTGGCATAAAATAGGCTTTCCCGCCGATGCTCCGGGTGTCATAAGCGTCGGCGCCGTTGACAGCTTGGGCGCTTATGCTTCCTTCAGCTCCACGGGCTACACGGCAGACCAACGTGTGAAACCCGACATAGCCGCCGTCGGAAAAGATGCCGCTTTGATTTCGTCAGGAGGCAATATTTTCTACGGAAACGGCACCTCTTTCAGCGCTCCAATCATTGCAGGAGCACTCGCCTGCCTGATGCAGGCAAACCCCGATGCCTCCGCCGCCGACATTCGTCAAGCCGTCATCGAATCGGCACGGCATTATTCGCACCCCGATTCCCTTACAGGCTACGGCATCCCCGATTTTTTTATAGCTAATATGCTATTAAAGGGAGTGCCCGAAGAATCGACACCGGGGAAAAGGATGAGCTTCAAAGTGCTCCCAAATCCTTTTGCCTCAGGTTTTTATATTGTTTTGAGACCCTCGGATTCAACTCCGGTGGAAATTTCGCTTTGGGACCTTTCAGGAAAAATGCTTTGGAACTCCGATTTTCATTTAAAACGCGGCACATCGGCATATTACATCGGTGCGGGAAAAAATTTGAGTAACGGAATTTACTTTTTGCGCGTGAACAACGGTGGAAAAGTTTATACCGAAAAACTTATAAAGCAGCAATAATACACTTATCTTTGCATTCTTATTTTTTTAATTCTAAAAACACAATCATGGCAGGAATCAACAAAGTTATTTTAGTAGGAAATTTGGGCAAAGACCCCGAAGTAAGAACTCTTGAATCGGGAGCAAAAGTGGCTCAATTCAGCCTGGCAACCACAGAAAGCTACAAGGACAAAGACGGCAATTGGCAGGATATTACCGAATGGCACAATATAGTTATGTGGAGATATAATGCAGATAAAGCGGAGCAAAATTTGCGTAAAGGAATGCAGATTTATGTCGAGGGCAAAATTCGCACCCGCAGTTGGACCGACCAAAACAACCAAACACGCTACACCACGGATATCATCGCCGACAAATTTATTATGTTGGGCCGCAGGAGCGATAATGCAAACATGCCGCCCCTTCCCACGGAAGACGACTACAAACAAAGCCCCAAAACTACCGAAAACGTTAACGAAGCCCCCGAGCCGGAAGCTCCCAAAACGGAAAATGTTCCCGACGACGATTTGCCGTTTTAAA
>CAZPGC010000001.1:63065-64624 GCA_964585875.1 uncultured Prolixibacteraceae bacterium
TTGCGTGAAACTCTATACCTTCCTCGATTTGTTGTTTCACCGGTTTGGAAGGATGACAGTATGAAGGATTGAACGAGTCGTTGTTGCAATAGGTGCAGCCGCCGCGTGCCACCGTGCCGTCGCGATTGGGGCAGGTAAAACCCGCGTCAACGCTCACTTTCTGCACCCTGCCGCCGAAAATCTTTTTGAAATAAGCGGCATAGGAATTGAAACGGCGCGGAGCAAAGGGAGATTTGTTGTCCATAACAGACTCTGTTTCAGCATTAAAGCTCCCATCCGGAAGCTAAGATGTCAACTATATGAATGGTCTTAATTGGCGATTTATGCTTGTCGATATAACCTTGCTGATGCAACAAACAAGAAGATTCGGTGCTGACGATGTATTCGGCACCCGTATCGAGGGCGTTGCCGACTTTCTGCTCCGCCATTGCCGTGCTGATAGCCTCGTTTTTCACCGAAAAAGTGCCGCCGAAGCCGCAACATTCGTCGCTGTCTTTCATCTCAACAATCTCCAGCCCCTTGACATTTTTTAGCAGTGTGCGAACCTCGTGAGTAAGTCCGTATTCGCGCTTAGCCGCACAGGCATCGTGAATGGTTACCTTGTGGTTAAACTCCGCACCGAGATTTGTTACCTTCATCACATTTACCAGAAAATCAGTGATTTCGTAAATATTCTCTCTGACTTCGTTCAACTCGTTGTGCTTGGAGCTGTTTTTAAAAAGAAGGGGATAATAATTTTTAACCATGGAAATGCACGAGGCGGAGGGACCCACAATGACCCGTCCTGTTTTGAAATCGGAGATAAACTTCTCCCCCAAGTTTCTTGCCTCTTCCCAATAACCGCTATTGAAAGCCATTTGCCCGCAACAAGTTTGATTTTTGTTGTAATGAACTTGAATTTCAAGCTTTTGCAGTATCTTAATCATGTTGTAGCCCACGTCGGGATAGAGCTGATCTATAAAACAGGGGATGAAAACATCCACATCCGTAATGTTTTTCATATCAGTTTGTTTTATAGTCATATTTCACCTGCGACAACTCCTTGTTCGCCTTTACGATTTTATCTTTCAGACTTGCCTTGTAAGCCACGGTTTTATCATAAACTTCGGCATTGTTCACACCAAGCATTTGCATAGCAAGTATTCCGGCGTTAAGGGCTCCGTTTATGCCTACCGTGGCAACGGGAATTCCGGGAGGCATTTGCACTATTGCAAGCAAGGCATCCATGCCGTCGAGAGTAGCTTTTATGGGCACGCCTATCACGGGAAGCGGCGTCATGGCTGCAATTACCCCCGGAAGATGCGCCGCCATGCCGGCTCCGGCAATTATCACTTTTATACCGCGTTCAGCCGCTCCGCGTGCAAATTTCTCCACTTCGTCGGGAGTGCGATGTGCCGAAAGGGCATTCATCTCAAAAGGTATCTTATTGTCGTTTAATAACTTGGCAGCCTTTTCCATTACCGGCAAATCGGAAGTGCTGCCCATTATTATGCTTACCAAAGGTTTCATTGTTTCGTTGTTATAAATTAGCGAACAAAAGTAGTAAAATTGGGACAACG
>CAZPGC010000001.1:64724-75615 GCA_964585875.1 uncultured Prolixibacteraceae bacterium
GCAAAGGATATTCTCAGGCATTCGGGGACTCCGAAGGCATCGCCGGGGGTGGTGGAAACATAGGCGTCGTTGAGAAGTGCAAGGGCAAAATCGGTGGAACTGTTGATTTTGTGGCCGTTGATGCTTGTGCCGAGCAAGGCGGAGATGTCGGGGAAAATATAAAAAGCTCCCTCGGGCATAAGCACATTAAAGCCTCTGATTTTCTTTAGCTTGGAATAGATAAATTCTCTTCTCCGGGCAAATTCTTCTTGCATCTCCGACAGCTCCTTAACTTCTTTGGGGTCGCGAAGCAAAGCGGCAAGGGCAGCTCGCTGCGCTATGGCGTTGGTGCCCGAAGTGATTTGTCCCTGAATCTTGTCGCAAGCGCGAGCGATTTGAGGGTGAGCTCCGATATAACCTATGCGCCAGCCGGTCATTGCAAAGGATTTCGAGACGCCGTTGACAACTATGGTGCGGTTGTAAAGCTCGGGAAAGGAAGCAAAACTTTTCAGCTTCTCGTTGCTGTAGATAAAAAACTCGTAAACCTCATCGGAGATAATGAAAAGTCCGGGCTTGTTTATAAGCACCTCGGCAAGGGCTTCTATCTCGGCGGCTTTGTAAAAAGTCCCTCCGGGATTGTTTGGCGAGTTGAAAATCAGCAACTTGGTCTTGTCGGTGATTGCCGCCCGTAAAGATTCGGGTGTGATTTTAAAGCCCGTTTCAATGCTTGTGCGTATCACCTTGGGCACCCCGCCGGCAAGCACTATCATATCGTAATATGTTGCCCAATATGGTGCGGGCAGTATCACCTCGTCACCATCGTTGATAAGGGCAAAAATCACATTCATAATGGAGTTTTTGGCGCCGGTGGAAATAACAACCTGCTCGGGCGTGTAACGCAAACCGTTGTCACGCAAAAACTTACGACATACGGCTTCGCGCAGGTCGGCATAGCCCGGAATGGGTGGATAGTGTGAATAGTTTTCGTCGATAGCCCTTTTGGCGGCCTCTTTAATAAAATCCGGCGTGTTGAAATCTGGCTCGCCGAGGCTGAGGGTGATTACGTCCTTGCCTTCGGCTTTCAGTTGGCGGCTGAGCCTGCCCATGGTGGCCATGGCGGCTTCTTTAATATTTTGCGCACGGCGCGACAGAGGAATTTTCATAAGTCTAATCTACCGGTTTCATTTATTTCGCAAAACTAAAAGAAAAATCTTACTTTTGGGGCAACAATCAAAACGAACACCTATGACAACAGCAGACTATTTATTTGTTTTCGGCATTTTCGTCATTTTTGCCCTTACGGTTTGGTTTATGCAGAAGTCTTTTTTCGACCGCCGGCGCGAAGAAGAGCTAAAGGAAATGGAAAAGGAAATGGAAAAATTGAAAGCCGAATTGAAGGAAAAAGACAAGGGGTTGATAACTCCAATCAGGCTGCAAGCTTACGAACGCATGGTGCTTTTTCTCGAAAGAATTACGCCTACTTCGTTGGTTTTCAGGGTTCAACAGCCCGGGCAAAACGCTCTGCAATTGCAAACCAAAATGTTGCAAAGCATACGCGACGAATACGAACATAATCTTGCGCAACAGCTTTATATCTCGAAAGAGGCGTGGTCTATGGTGAAAACGGCGAAGGAAGATATGGTGAAACTGATAAACACGGCCGCCGCAGGTGTTCAACCCGGAAGCCCGGGACATGAATTGGGAAAAGCCGTTTTCAACGAAATGGCCAAGAAAAAACTCACCACCGAAACGGCTATCGGGATGTTAAAAAACGATATTCGCAACCTTTTTTAAAACAACATAAATCCATGAAAAAAGCTCTCTTTCTTTTGACGGTTTTTTGTATGCTCTCCGTAGGTGCTTTTTCGCAAGCCCTTGTGAGCGACACCATTAACATAGCTCATTTCGACATTCACCTCGACATTGTTTATCTAAGCCAACACAAAATCAGCGGCTATACCGTTCTGAAAGTGAAAGCCAAGCAAAACGCCGTTTCAAATATCAGTTTGGATTTGCTAAAGATGAATATTGATTCCATAAGCGTTGAAGGACAACCTGTTACCGCTTATTCATACAACGATACCGTTTTACGCATTCCTTTGACCCAAGCTCTTAATGCGGGGGATTCGCTCACCCTGACGGTAGCCTATCACGGGCAACCGGTGGTTGACGGCTCCGGTTGGGGAGGTTTTTATTTCAATGGCGACTCGGTTTATGCTTTTAACCTCGGCGTTGGCTTTCAGGCCAACCCGCATAACTACGGCAGGGTGTGGTTTCCTTGTATCGACGATTTCCACGACCGCGGCACTTACGATTTTTTCATCAAGGTAAAAAACGGAAACACCGCTGTATGTAACGGCACCTTGGAGCAGGTGCAGAGCGACACTCTCGCCGGCACCAAGCTATACCACTGGAGGCTGCACTCCACTATCCCTTCATATCTCGCCTCGGTAGCCGTAGGGCCTTATGTGGCTGTTAATGATACTTTTAGCAGCAGTAGCGGCAGGCAGGTGCCCATAGCCATTTATGTGCCGCAGTCGAAAGTGCAAGCCGTACAGGGTACATTCTCGCGCTTAAAACTTATTCTCGCTGCCTACGAGTCGGCTTACGGCCCATATCGCTGGGAAAGAGTGGGTTACGTAGGCGTTCCTTTTAATTCCGGCGCTATGGAGCACGCCACCAACATAGCCATAGGATTGGGATATATAACGGGAAACTACAGCTACGAATCGCTCTACGCTCATGAGTTGTCGCACCATTGGTTTGGCGACTTGGTCACCTGCAATTCGGCCCCTGAAATGTGGCTTAACGAGGGCTGGGCAGTATTCTCGGAGATGATGTATAAGGAATTACTTTTCGGGAAAGAGGTTTACAAAGACGAGATGCGCTCCCTTTTGAAAAGTGTGATTACTTACGCTCATCGCAACGACAACGGTTATTGGAGTTTGGATAATATCCCACAGCAATACACCTATGGTTCAACGGTTTACGACAAGGGGGCCACGGTGGCTCACAGTCTCAGGGGCTATCTCGGCGACAGCCTGTTTTTTCCCATGCTGCACGCCTATTTTTCTCAAAACCAATTCACACATATGTCAAACACCGGCTTTCGCGACTTTATCACTTCCCAAACGGGAATTAATATGAACGGTTTTTTTGACGCGTGGGTCTTTCAACCGGGCTTTGTCCATTTTTCTATCGACAGTTTTTCGGTATCCCCTCTCGGAAATAAATTTTTAGTTAAAGTATATCTGCGACAAAGATTGTGGCATAAGCCGTCGCTTGCAAACGACAACAGAATATACGTCAGGGCCGCCGATAAACAGTGGAAATTCAAAGACCGTTTATTGCAATTTTCCGGCAGCACGGGTATGGACACCATGGTGGTGGATTTTGCTCCCGACTTCCTTATGATTGACCCCGAAGAGCAACTTGCCGACGCCACAGTTGATTACCTTAAAACGGTGAATACCACAGGGTTAATTGATATGATGGATGCCTATTTCCGTCTCGATGTGAAACAGATAAACGACTCTGCACTGCTACGTATCACACACAATTACGCCGCCCCCGACACGGCCGGCACCATGCTGCCGGGTCTTAAAATATCCTCGCATCGCTATTGGACGGTTAAGGGTATTTTTCCGCAAGGCTTCGACGCCACAGGCCGCTTTTTCTATTCCAAATTCAACGAACTCGACGACGATTTGATAGTCAATTCTCAAGACTCTCTTGTGATATTGTGGCGGCGCGGTGCCGGCGACAGGTGGCATAAAATAAATTTTACGCGCATGGGACCGTGGACCACAGGCTATTTCTATGTTGACCATCTCAAACAAGGCGAATATGCCGTTGCCGTATGGGATGCCCAACACGCGGGCTTTGCCAAAAACCAGAAAGCGCCGGAAGATTTTTTCACCGTGAGTCCAAACCCCACAAAAGGTGCCGTTAAAATAAGAGTCGAGGATGTAAAAAACTGGAAAATAAAAGTTTACGACACGGCAGGCCGACAGGTGGCTCTGCTGAAAGGCGGAAACTCAAAAAGCAAAAGATTCCGCATCGGCGGCAAGCTGATGCCGGGCATATATTTCTTTGTTCTCTACGATTCTTTCGACAACATTATCGATAAAAGAAAAATTATCCTTACGGAATGAAATACACCCTGCTCATACTGACCTTTTTGCTTTGGGGATTTAATGTTTTCCCTCAACAAATTATCAAACCCGTACCGGAAAATTCCGACCGTTACGGTGCCGTTGAGCTCACCTCCGACACGGTGATATGCACCTCCTCCCCTGCGGGTTTCGGCTTCACTCAAGAATTTAAAGCCCCGAAAACTTCGCTGCAATCAATTGAAAAAGAGCATCATACCATCTGGTACAGCTTAAAGCCCAAGCAAAGCTGCGATATGGAATTTTTGTTGACCCCCGACAAAAGCGGCGACGACTACGACTTTATGCTTTTGGAATGCGACAGCCCTTGCTCCTCTGCCGCCGGCTTGAATTTTTTGCGTAGCAATATTTCCCGAAACAACAAAAGTATCGGCAGCATAACGGGGCTTTCCAGTGAAGGCACCGAGCCTTTTGTGGGCGAAGGTCCGGGCAATGCTTTTTCAACACCCGTGCGATTGAAAGCGGGACATACCTACTATCTCGTGGTTGACAACGTTTATAATAACGGAGGAGGACATAAAATTGTTTTCAAAACCTACAATTGTCAAGAACCCGAGGCAATGCCGACAAAAAAACCTCATATTCTCAGCCTCAAAATAGTTGACAAAGAAAGCGGAGAGAAACTTGATGCCAAGGTTTTGCTGATTAAGCGAAATTTCCCCGCACCGGACGACACGCTGATAAACAAGAAAGGATTCCTTTTTTTAAAAGACCTCGATACATCGAAGTATTACAAACTGAAAGTAAGTGGCGACAGCTGTTTGAGTTATCGTGAGGAGTTTTTGGTTTACGGTGACGACACCATGATGAATAAAACAATTGAACTTCAAAGGATTAGACCCGGTAAGAAAATTAAAATAGACAACATTTATTTTCGCGGGGGCAGTGCCGAATTTTTACGAAAGAGCTATCCCGCTTTGCGAAATTTGGTTTTTATAATGAAAGAAAATCCCAAATTGGAAATTGAAATTCAGGGACATGTAAATCAGCCTTACAATCAGGTAAAAAGACAAAAAGAAAGCTACTATCAAGACCTGTCGGAAAGTCGCGCCCGTGCGGTTTACTACTACCTTATAAAGCGCGGCATCGACAAAAACAGGCTGACTTACAAGGGTTTCGGCTATTCAAAGATGATATTCCCTTATGCAAAAACCGGAGAGGAAATGCAGCAAAACAGAAGAGTTGAAATACTGATAAAGAAAATGTAGCAAAAGCCCTTTTCGTATCAGCTTTTCCCAAAAAGTAAAAATAAAACAGAAAAAATTGTTAACCCTTCAAAGCGTTGGCGCCGCTGACAATCTCAATAATTTCGTTGGTGATGGAAGCTTGACGGGCTTTGTTGTAAGTCAGTTTCAGCTCTTTAATCATCTCCGTCGCGTTGTCGGTGGCTTTGTGCATAGCCGTCATACGGGCACCATGCTCGGCGGCATAACTATCGAGTAAGGCCTTATACATCTGAACCTTTAACGACTTAGGTATCAGCTCGTTAACGATTACATCCTGTGAAGGTTCCATGATGTAATCCACTTTCTGCGAGTCGTTTTCAAACTCATCATCCAAAGGCTCTACGGGTAAAAACCGTTCCACCGTAAGAATTTGCGACGCGGCATTTTTAAACTGATTGTAAACCAGCTCAATGCGGTCGTAATCGCCTTCTTTGTATTTTTCGAGAATAGATTCGGTAAAGTCTCTGACATTTTCCCAAGTGAGCTTGTCCCACAACTCGTCGTGACTTTCCACGAGTTTATAGGAAGGCTTTTTGAAAAATTCGGTGGCCTTTTTACCGATGGTAATCAAATCGACGTCATATCCCGCAAAATCGTTGGCAAGGAGATGATTCACTTTCTTGATTACGTTGGCATTAAAGGCGCCGCAAAGACCTCTGTTCGATGTTATTGCAATCAGCAGGACCTTCTCCGTTTCTCTTTCAACGGTAAAAACGTTTTGAGCCGCCACTTCGCTGCCTGCCGCCAAATCCTGCATTATCTCGTGCATCTTGGCCGCATAGGGGCGCATCATGACGATAGCATCCTGAGCACGGCGCAGCTTCGAAGCAGCCACCATTTTCATGGCGCTGGTGATCTGCTTTGTTGACTCAACGGAGGCAATCCTGATTCGTATTTCCTTTAAATTAGCCATGGGCTTAAATTTTATTCGTAACGTTTAGAAACTTCCGCGGCAGTTTTTTCGATGGCTTCAATGGCCTTGTCGGTGAGTTTACCTTGTGCCAAATCGGCCATGGCATCGGCATGTTTCTCTTTTATTGTTGCCAGAAATTCTTTTTCGAAATCCTTGACGCGGTTAACGGGAACGTTGAGAATCAAACCTTTTGTGCCGCAATACAAAATGGCGATTTGATCTTCAACGCGATAAGGACTGAATTGGTTTTGCTTGAGTATTTCCACGTTGCGGCGACCCTTATCGAGAACGGCCATGGTAGCTGCGTCGAGGTCGGAGCCAAACTTGGCAAAAGCCTCAAGCTCACGGAATTGCGCTTGGTCGAGTTTTAGCGTTCCGGCAACTTTCTTCATGGACTTAATCTGCGCATTACCGCCCACACGCGATACCGAGATACCCACGTTGATAGCGGGACGCACTCCCGAGTTAAAGAGGTTGGTCTCCAAGAAAATCTGACCGTCGGTGATGGAAATAACATTAGTGGGTATGTATGCCGAAACGTCGCCGGCCTGTGTTTCGATGATAGGCAAAGCGGTTAAAGAGCCGCCACCTTTCACTTTGTCTTTAAGGCTTTCCGGCAAGTCGTTCATGTTTTTAGCCACCTCATCGCTGTTGATAATCTTGGCGGCACGCTCCAACAATCTGGAGTGGAGATAAAATACGTCGCCGGGATATGCCTCGCGTCCCGGAGGACGGCGCAGCAGCAATGATACCTCGCGATAGGCTACCGCCTGTTTCGACAAGTCGTCGTAGATAACCAGTGCCGGGCGTCCCGTATCGCGGAAATATTCGCCGATGGCAGCACCGGCATAAGGAGCGTAAAACTGCATTGCGGCAGGGTCGGAAGCCGTGGCCGAAACGATGATGGTATAATCCATGGCGCCATGGTCTTCAAGGGTTTTCACCAAGTTGGCAACGGTAGAACCTTTCTGTCCCACAGCCACATAGATACAATAAACAGGCTCTCCTTTTTCGTAAAATTCTTTTTGATTTATGATGGTGTCAACGGCAATGGTTGACTTACCTGTCTGACGGTCGCCGATGATGAGCTCACGTTGACCGCGGCCTATGGGAATCATGGCGTCAATAGCTTTGATACCCGTTTGCAAGGGCTCGTTAACAGGCTGACGGAAGATAACGCCGGGGGCTTTTCTCTCCAAAGGCATGTTAATCAATTCGCCTTCTATGGGTCCTTTGCCGTCGAGAGGATTCCCGAGAGTGTCAACAACACGACCGAGCATGCCTTCGCCCACATTTATAGAGGCTATTTTACCCGTTCGTTTCACCGAGAAACCCTCTTGAACTTCGGTGGATTCACCGAGGATAACGGCGCCCACATTGTCTTCTTCAAGGTTCATGGCGATACCCATAATCGACGATTCGCCGAATTCGATTAGCTCGCCGAGTTCCACGTTGTTCAAACCGTAAATACGTGCAATGCCGTCGCCCACCTGAAGGACGGTGCCCGTTTCTTCCAATTTGGCTTTGTCGTCAAAGCCGGAAAGTTGTTGTCTTAATATTGCCGATACTTCAGCCGGTTTTATTTCTGCCATTTTATATAGTTTTTGTAGTTTCTTATTTAATATTTTCCTTGATATAAATTCTTTTCAAAACCTTTGCGCATCCTGTTCAGTTTGCTTTTAATAGAAGTGTCTATCTCTTTGTTATCCAAAGTGATAACGAAACCGCCGATAAGGTCTGCTTTTACCTCTTCATCGAGTTCTATTTTCGAACCCGTTTGTTTTTCGAGCATTTCTATAATTTCTTTCTTGATTTTGTCGCTAAGCTCTACGGCGGTTTTCACCACAGCCGTTTTTATGCCTTTCGACTCCTTATAAATACGAATATACTGCTCAGCGATGAGGTGTAAAAACCTCTCGCGGCGTGCCTTGGTGATGATTTCAACAAAGTGAATGGTGACATCGGAGACGGCATCGCCGAAAACGGCTTTCAGCACTTGAAATTTTTTCTTCACCTTAATGACAGGACTTCTCAGAAAATTCCTGAGCTCTTTGGAGCCTTTGGCGCTATTGTAAACCAATGACATATCATCAAAGATACGGTCGGCCATATTTTGCTCGGCGGCAAACTCGTAAAGAGCGTTGGCATATCTTTTTGAGATTTTTATTTCGCTCATCAGTTAAAATTTATGCTTTTAAGATTTTCTTCCACAAGTTTTTGCTTGCTTTTCTTATCCTCCAATTCGCGCATAAGAATTTTTTCGGCTATTTCGATACTCAGGTCTGCCACCTGATTTTTCAACTCGTTGATAGCCGCCATTTTCTCGTTGCGTATGCTTTCGCGTGCCGATTCTATTATTTTGTCGGCCTCCGTTTGAGCTTTGCCGCGAGCCTCGTTTATAATGCTTTCTTTCATCTTGTTGGCATCGCGCAAAATGCTGTCGCGCTCGTTTTTGGCTTCTTTGAGCAAGGCTTCGTTGTCGGCCTTCAGACGCTTCATCTCTTCTTGTGTCTGCTTTGCCATAGCCAGCGAGTTGGAGATTTTTTGCTCGCGTTCTTTTATGGATTGCAAAATAGGTTTCCACGCAAATTTCTTAAGCAAAAAGAGCAGAATCAGAAAAGTGAGTGTCATCCAAAAAATCAATCCGATACCCGGGTTCATTAAATCCATATCTATCTAAGTTTTAAAGTTTTACATTTCAAAAAAGGCTTCCCCCTACTCCGGCCAACCGCCGGAGCGGGGAAGCGAATTTCAGGGCTTTCTTAGAGAACCAAAGCCAAAAGGCTGATTACGATACCAAAGAAAGCAACACCTTCGACAAGTGCGGCGGCGATAATCATGTTTGAACGAATATCACCCACTGCCTCGGGCTGACGTGCGATACCTTCAACGGCTTTACCGCCGATTTGACCGATACCGATACCGGCACCAATAGCAGCAAGACCGGCACCAACGCCTGCACCCATTTTGGCAAGGCCTTCGCCGATTTCAAGTAAAATTGATAATGTTGACATAATCAAATGTTTAATATTAATGAATAAAAGAATTTTCTAATGATGTTTTTCCATAGCCATGCCGAAATAAAGGGCCGACAAAAGGGTGAAAACATAAGCCTGAATGAAAGCCACCAAAATCTCCAGCAAACTCAGAAAAACCGAGAAGGCCACCGATACCACAGAAACGCCGTAACCGGCGACAGCACCGAAGAGGTTTGCGAAGATAAAAATCATGGCCATAAATCCGAGAATAACAATGTGTCCCGCCAATATGTTGGCAAAGAGACGTATCATAAGCACTATGGGCTTGGTGAAAACACCTACGAGCTCTACAATCGGCATCAAAGGAATGGGGAATTTCAACCACCACGGCACTCCGGGCATATTGATAATGTGCATCCAGTAATCTTTGGTACCCACCGAAGAGGTTATTATGAAGGTGAGCGCCGCCATTACAAAAGTAACGCCTATGTTGCCGTTGACGTTGGAGCCCCCCGGAAATATGGGAATGATGCCCAAAAGGTTGTTGATGACGATAAAAAAGAAAATCGTCAGCAGGTAGGGCATAAAACGCATGTATTCCCTTGAGCCGATGGCCGGCTTGGCCACATCGTCGCGAACAAATAAAATCAAAGGCTCCAAAAACGATTGTAATCCTTTGGGAGCCTTGTCTTTACGTTTCTTATATGAGTTGGCAATGGAAATAAACATCCACAACATAAGCACGGCGCTGAACATAATGGCAAACACCGTTTTTGTTATGGAAAGGTCGATTATTTCCTCGTTGGTGCCGCCGGCGGCTTTCACTATTTTGCCTTCATAGTCACCGTCAAGAGCTATTTTATAGCCCTTGTATACATGACCGTGAGCCAAGTGTGAAGAAGAAAAAATATGCAAACCGCCCTCCTCTTTGTCGTAAATGATAACGGGCAAAGGAATGGAAACATGGTGGTCGCCGATGGTCATAATATGCCATTCGTGAGAGTCGAGCACGTGCTCGAAAATCATTTCTCCGGCATTAAAACCTCCTTCTTCTTTTCCTATTTTTTCCTCCTCGGCATGCAAGGCGAAAGTGCTAAAAATCATGGCAATAATACCAATGAAACTAATGGTGTATTTTAAAGTTGATTCCCGTATTATTTTCTTCATGCTATTGAGCTGAATGATTGATTATTAAAATTGGCTGCAAATGTAAAAATAATTCTTTTTTACGGGGGAATTATTTTCCGTATCGGAAATTTGCCAAGCAAGGGATGTTTTTGGGTGTTTTTAGCGGAAATAAAAAAAATTTCACAAGAATGTTTTTTTGTTTGCAAATTAAAAAAATATATATATTTGCAGCCGCTTTGACGAAGACGTCAAACACTCCTCCTTAGCTCAGCTGGTTAGAGCATCTGACTGTTAATCAGAGGGTCCTTGGTTCAAGTCCAAGAGGGGGAGCCCGAAACAAAGGGGTTGTTCGACACGAACAGCCCCTTTTTCTTTTTTGAAACACTCCTCCTTAGCACAGCAGGTTAGAACATCCCGACACCGCAGGTCGTCGGGAGGGGCCTTGGTTCAAGTCCAAGAGGGGGAGCCCGAAACAAAGGGGTTGTTCGACACGAA
>CAZPGC010000001.1:75715-83564 GCA_964585875.1 uncultured Prolixibacteraceae bacterium
CCGACACCGCAGGTCGTCGGGAGGGGCCTTGGTTCAAGTCCAAGAGGGGGAGCCCAAGCAAAGGGGTTGTTCGAAATGAACAGCCCCTTTTTCTTTTTAGAATTACTCCTCCTTAGCACAGCCGGTTAGAGCATCCCGACACTTATGATATTGCCCATAGTATTCGCACAAATATCAAGTCGCGCCGCGCCTTATCTTATAAAGGGACAATCATATGGGCAATCCAAAAAAAAAGCTCGGGAAATTCCCGAGCTTTTTATTGTGATAAAAAATCGAAACCGAGGTTATTTTCCTTCGCCACATTTACCTTCACCGCATTTGCCTTCGCCACATTTACTTTCGCCTTTGTCATCCGATTTCATTTTAGCCATTGCGGCTTTCATTTCCTCTTTTGACACGGAGCCGTCTTCGTTGGTGTCCATTTTTTTGAACATCATTTCATGACCGGCTTTAAATTCTTCTTTCGAGACAACATCGTCACCGTCGGTGTTGAATTTGTCGAACATTCTGCATTCGTCTTTGGTAATTTTACCATCGCCGTTGGCATCTTTCTCGGCATATTCACCTTCAACGTGGGCGTTGAATTCTTCGGCGGAAATCATTCCGTCGCCATCGGTGTCGATGGAAGCAAAGTGGTCTTGTTTTTTTCCGGATTCGTCGGCAGCACCGCATTTGCCTTGTCCGCATTTGCCTTCGCCACACTTACCTTCACCGCATTTTCCGCCATTGTCGGAATTTTCCACTTTAGCTGCATTGCCATTGTCATCATTAGCTTTTGTTTCGGAGCTTCCCGAGTTGCAGGCCGTAAAAAATGTGAAAAGTCCTGCTGCGAAAAGAAATAAAATTGTCTTCTTCATAAATCTTAAAATTTAAATTTCAGTTATTAAGTCGTAAAAGTATATAAAATCTTACAACCGCGCCATAATAGATGACAAATGTCATTAATTGGTGTCTCTTAGAAAACTATATGTTTTTCGTAGTGGTATATAAAAAACGTCAAGTACGAGGCTTGCGAAATGCTGAATATCAATAAGTTTACTTTTGTAAATGTTTGATTTCAGCATGAGCGTAACGAAGTAATTGGCGTTTTCTTATAGCCACTAATTAGTGTAAAAAGCATTAAATCATGCCTGCTAATCAGCAAATTGGTCATGTAAAATATGCACCATGCCGTCGGCAAGCCCTATCTTGGGAACATAAATCCTGTCGCTTTGCAAAAAATCGAGGATTTGAAGGTAGATATATGCCGCCGGAACTATCACATCGGCGCGGTCGCGACGAAATCCGTAACGGCTCATTCGTTCTTCCACACTCAAGGCACCAAGGGTATTGTAGGCTTGGCGCAGCTGCGAGGTTAAAAGTATTTTTGTTTCCGAGTTGCCGTATAACTTATTGATTTTGTTGATGTTTCCTCCGGAACCAATACAATGAACAGTCTTGTATTTCGCTTTGATATCGCCGAGCCAATCGAATATTTCGTTGCAAACATTCGCCGAATAATCGTTGTTGAGCAACCTTAATGTTCCTATTTTGAAGGAACGCAAACGTATTAATTCGCCGTTAATTTCGACGGAGATTTCGGTGCTGCCGCCACCCACATCAATAAAAACGAAAGGATTGACCTTGTCGTCGATATCCAACTTGTTGGTTGAGCGAATTATTTCGGCTTCGCGCCGTCCGCTTATCACCTCAATTTCCAGTCCCGAATTTTTTTTCACTTTCTCGACGATTTTATCGCTGTTTTTGGCTTCACGCAAAGCCGCCGTAGCCAACACCTTGTATTTGTACGGTTTATAAACATCGATGAGTAGTTTGTAAGCCTTCATGGTTTTGACAAAATCGTCGGCACGCGACTGCGATATTTTCCCTTTGGAGAAAACATCTTTGCCGAGGCGCAAGGGAATACGAATAAGGCTGGCCTTTTCCACATAGGTTAGTCCGTTGATTTTCACGGCATTGGCAAAAAGTAAACGGGCTGCATTGGAGCCGATATCGATAACGGCATATAGTTTCGGCTTGGCACCGCTCTCGGTTTTTTTCTTTTCTTTGTTGATTTCCATATTGTTACGGATTTGCTGTAGGCTTAAGGTGTTTGAAATATTGATATGTAGCCGTATGAGTATCGACTGCCTCTTCGCCGTTATCGGGCAGCAGGTATTGATTGATACGACCATGGTCGAGCGAACGGGCTTTAACCCTGTCAGCCCACTGAATATCAAGGAGTTTCTGCAATTGCCGCTTTATGTTTTCGTCGTAAACCGGACAAATAATTTCGAAGCGGTGGTCGATGTTGCGGGTCATAAGGTCTGCCGAGCCGAAATAATATTCGGGAGTGCCGCCGTTGGCAAAAACAAAGATGCGGGCATGCTCGAGATAACGTCCCACAATGCTGCGTGCCTCAATATTTTCGCTGAAGTTTTCTATGCCTGATTTTATTACGTCGATGCCGCGAATCAGCATTTTGAACTTCACCCCTTCGCGTGCTGCGGCATATATTTTACCGGCGATTTCATCGTCAACCAAACTGTTGGATTTAAGCATTATCCACGCTTCTTTCCCCTTGCGCGCGTTGCGAATTTCACGGTTTATCATCTTGCTGAAAAAGGCTCTCATACCGAAGGGGGAAATGTTGATGCTTTTAAACTCCATAGGTATGAATTTCGACTCCAAAAGATGAAACAAATTGTTGACATCACGTGCTATTTGCCGGTTTGAAGTCATCAAGCTTATGTCGGAATATATTCGTGCCGTTGACTCGTTGAAATTACCTGTCGATATGTTGGCATAATAAACATTTTCGCCGTTTTCTTTACGCCGTATCACGATGGCTTTGGCATGAACTTTCAAACCCGGAATAATAGGTAAGACCTTAACACCTTCACTTTGTAGCGTTTGCGACCAGTAAATATTGGCTTCTTCGTCGAAACGAGCTTGCAGTTCAATAAAAACGGTAACACTTTTGCCGTTTCGCGCGGCATTTATCAGTGCATTCATAACCCTCGATTTGCGCGCAGCTCTGTAAAAAGTCATTTTTATGCTGCGCACCTGAGGGTCGATGGAGGCCTCGCGCAGAAAATCGATAATGTGCTGAAAAGGCTGATATGGGAAATGCAATAAAATATCTTTTTGCGACAGCACCGAAAAAAAACTCTTGCTATAAGGTAAGTCAGGATGCGGAACGGGCGGCTGAGGCTTGAATGTCAGGCTTTTATCGAACTCGGGAAAATTCATAAAGTCCTTGAAATTATGATAGCGACCACCGGCGCGCATTTGGTCGGAAGAGGTGGTAACGTTCAGCTTTTTGATGACGCGACGCAGCAAATTTTCGGGAATGGCTTTATCGTAAATAAAACGCACCGGCATACCTTTTTTCCTTTTTTTTACGCTTTCCGACATTATCTCCAAAAAACTTTTCGATACATCGTTATCAATATCGAGTTCCGAATCGCGAGTGAATTTAATAATGTATCCCGAAAAAGTGTCGTAGCCGAAAATACTGAAAACGTCATCGAGATTATATCTTATCACATCGTCGAGAAACATAATGTGTTGCTTTTCGCCTTTTTTCGGAAGTTTGATAAATCGCGGCAGCTCGTCCGTCGGAATCTCAATCAAAGCGTGTCTTTCCTTCAGTTTGCCGCTACTGTCGAGCATTTGAATGGCGAGATAAATGGCTTTGTCTTTAAGGTTGGAGCCACCATCGAATTTGTCAAGAATTATGGGATAGATAACGGGGCGAACTTCACTCCTGAAATACTCTTTAATAAAAGCGCCCTGCTGCTCGTCAACCATGGTTTCATCGATAAAACAAATGTTGTTCTTTTTCAATTCGTCCTTCAAATCATGGAAGGCATCGGTATATTTAAATTCCTGTTTTTCAACCGTTTTTAAAATTTCTTTTAAAACCCCTTTATATTTTTCGGCAATTTCGGGATGGCGTTTCTCATTTAATTTTATCAAGCGTTTCACCGTTGCCACCCTCACTTTAAAAAATTCGTCCCTGTTGCTGGAGAAAATACCGAGAAAACGTATTCGCTCAAGCAAGGGATTGCGGACATCGAGGGCTTCCTGCAGCACCCGCTCGTTGAATTGCAGCCAGCTTATTTCCCTGTTTATTGTTTTGCTATCATTCATTATTTCAAGGTTTTAGGTCTTACTATCAGGTTTTCTTTAATGTTCGACACGGGCAGGGACGACCACTTTTCGGCATCGAACACCGCCATTGCCAATCCGGAGGTGGGCAGCCAATCGCAATCGACACCAAGGAAATCGGCGGCAAAGTCTGTCACGGCAGGGTTGTGTCCTACAATCATCACCGATTGCAACTCGTTTTCAAGCGAATAAATCAGGTCGGCAATTTGACCTTGCGAGCAAAGATATAGGCTGTCGTCACTAAGGAGTTTGCTGCCAAGGGCAGTGGAAAGAATTTCAGCTGTTTGCAAGGCTCTTGTCGCCGGACTGCTCACAATAAGTTGGGGAATGTAGCCGGCATTTTTCATAAATTCGGCCATGCGGCGTGTTCTTTTTTCGCCTTTGGGCAAAAGAGGCCTGTCGAAATCCCTTAAAGCGGGCTCTTCCCAAGAAGATTTTCCGTGCCGAAAGATAAAAACCGTTTTCATTCCAATTCAATGTTTTGAACAGCGGCGGATAAGATACAAAAAATCATTATGCCACGGTGAATAACTTTAGGGCACAAGCTCCCGCGGCCTTCTCGTCGAAAAAAGAAACACACTACAATCCAAGCACTTGCGGACCTTGTTTGAAGTAGATATCTTTGGGAATGTTTTCTTTGTCGAGTCTGTCGAGGTCGCTTTGCAACTGCTCGCCTACTACGGAATATTTATCGACAAAGGCTTTGGCGGCTTCATAGTTTCCGTCGCCTTGCAACTTCAGAATCACCTGTGTCAGCTCTTTCGAAGCCTGTTTCATTTTGTCGAAATTAACACTGTAGGTGCCGTCGTCGTTGCGTGCGAAAGCTCCCCTTTCGAGGAAGAAATTGAAACGAATCATATTTGCCCTGCCGTGTGCCGAGGCCACCCCGAAACGAATGGAGCGGAAGATTGAGGCCATAAAAGTAACGTAGTTTTCTCTGAGGTCGTTGGTAAGCTCTCCCATTTTGTTGAGCTTGGTGACGAGATAAAGTCCGAGGATGTCAGCCTTGCCTTCTTCCAGCGAGGAAAAAACATCTTTGAGAGCAATACGACAGGTGAGGCCTTTTTTGCCTATCACGTTTTTAATACCCATTCCGTGCGCCACTTCGTGAAACATCGTGTTGGAAAAAAAGGCGTCGAAAGAAATGTATTGGCGTTGGTCTTGAGCTATTAGCGCGTTGGAAATAGGCACAAGAATATGGTCGAATTTGGCCTTCATTGCGTTTTTGAGTTGCAATTTACGCGAGCCCTTGTTGAGTTGAACAACCGGGTCGTTGGGCAAATTAATGGCTATCGTCTTGGAGCCCGCATTGCAGTCGCCCGCGTAATACACTACGTCATAGGCATTTAAATCGACGTCTTGTCCCGGTGTTTCTTGTTTGTATTTTGGTTCCACCGGCAATTCTTTTTGCATTTGCGGCAGAAACTTGGTGAATTTCTCCAATTTCTTACTCCACTCCTTATCCTTCAACAAAATAAAAGATTCGTGTGCTGCCTTATAGCTGAAAAGGTGGTCTTCATAATTTTCTATGGGACCGATGACAAAGTCGATATCAGAGGTTTTCATATCCATCCAAGCTATGTCCGACTTGCGATAGTCGTCGGTCAGCAAGGCTTCGGCTCTGAGGTTAAGGTATTTTTTCAGACCTTCGTTGTCGGCATAGCCGGCAGCTTTTTTAAGCAATGCAGCGGCCTCTTGTATCTCCTTTTTAAAATATTCGTGATACCAAACCACCTTGAGCAAGCCGGTGCTGTCGCGCACAATGACGGTGTATAAACTTTTCTTAGAGCTATCGGGCAAAGCTTCAAACTCTTCTTTGGTCATATCCTGCGGATAAAAATTGGCTCCTGCGGGCTTTTCGCCGAAACCTTTCAGGTAGGGTTTGTTGCCGTTAAGCCTGTCCCAAGGCCCGTAATTTATTGATGCAAAAAGCTTTAGCTTTTCGCCTTTTATCTTCGAAAGGAAAGCATCCTTGTCGCCGTAAGCTTCTTTCCAGAAGATGTCGTCCATTATTTTTGCCGCTTTAAACATCAAACGCAAGACCTCTTTTTGATTGTCCGTCAGCTTGCTTATATCCGATTTCAATTCAAAGGGGGCATAAAAATCGAAATAGTAATTAGAGTCGGCAAGCACATATTGAACATCATCGGTTTTTTGGCTTTCGCCGGTGGGTTTTTCGTTGTTGCATCCTGCAAAAAGCGCTGCTACAAAAACGAAAACTGTCAGTCTTTTTAGAAATTTAATCATAAGAGTTAGTAAATTTACGGTTAAACAATTTAAAAATGCCATGGGAAAAACTCGTAAACGCAAGAGAAGCAACTTTATAAACACTTCAACTTCAGGTGTTTGGCAAAGCGGTAACGCAATCCTAATTCAATAAAAACAAAAATTTCATCACAAATCCTTTGCAATACCAAGTCGCTTCGGTTTTCCCATAAACATTATTCAACGGCAAATGTACGTTAAAAATTTTATAGCCTCTCTCGGAAAAATATCGAATCTTTACAAAATAGTGGTAAACTCGAAATGGTCGGATATGGATTGATAGTTTGCAATGCGGTTGATTACATCGGCAAACAAATCGGCTGTGCTTAAAACCTTGATTTTATCGCAAGAGGTGTTTTTCAAAGGGATGGTATCTGTGAGTATCACTTCTTCGAGTGCCGATTCGTGAATGTTTTTGTAGGCATTGCCCGAGAGCACCCCGTGGGTGCACATTGCTCTTACGGAGTTGGCTCCCATGTCCATGATTATTTCCGAGGCCAGCTTTAAGGTGCCTGCCGTATCTATGATGTCGTCAACCAAAACAACATCCTTATCTTTCACATCTCCAATCACTTGCATGGAGCTCACCTCGTTGGCTCTTTTGCGCTGTTTGAAGCAAATCACAAGGTCGGTATTCAAAAACTTGGCATAGGCTGCGGCTCTTTTTGCCCCGCCGGTATCGGGCGAGCCCATCACCATGTTGGGCAGATTTAATTTTTTAAGATACGGCACAAAAATGGAGGAGGCGTACATATGGTCGAAAGGCACATCGAAAAAGCCCTGAATTTGGTCGGCGTGAAGGTCCATGGCAACGATTCTGTCAACGCCGGCGGCAGTGAGCAGATTTGCCATAAGCTTGGCTCCTATGGGCACCCGCGGTTTGTCTTTTCTGTCTTGCCTGGCAAAGCCGAAATAGGGAATCACTGCGATTATTTTTCTCGCCGAGGCTCTTTTGGCCGTGTCTATCATCAACAGCAACTCAAACAGGTTTTCGGTTGGCGCGAAAGTCGAATTAATGATAAAGATATCGTGACCGCGAACAGATTGCTCGAATGAAGGCTGAAATTCGCCGTCGGCAAAACGTGCAAAAGTGGCTTTTCCCAAAGTGGTGCCGTAGCTTTTGGCAATACGCTCGGCAAGGTCGCGATTGGCGTTTCCGGAGAAAATTGTAACAGGGGCTCCCATAGGTTTTATAAATTAAAATTTGTTTAATCCTTAGGCTGCAAAAATAAAAAAACGTGGTTTGAAGCTAAGAAAAAAAGCAAAAAATTTTGATCTTTATTTTTATTAGCCGCGAATGCGCGAATAACTTTTTTATTGGTACATTAGTGGCCTTTTTTTAGTTTTACGGAAACAAGGATAATTCGGACTTTATGGACAGACGCTACCTATAGCTATTTCTCTTGACTATTTTATCCAAAGGTTTTCTGAT
>CAZPGC010000002.1:0-10956 GCA_964585875.1 uncultured Prolixibacteraceae bacterium
TTCGTAATCGAGGTTTTGCAGCTCGTCATCGTGTAAAATTCGCAGGTAACTTTGATAACGCAGAGCGGCAATATCACCTTCGTCCACCGCTTCTTTCACCCTGCAGTCGGGCTCTTGGTCGTGTGTGCAATTGTTGAAACGGCACTTGCCGAGATAGGCTCTCATCTCCGGAAAATAATGACTCAGTTCGTATTTGTTGAAGTCGATAAGGCCGAACTCTTTAATTCCCGGAGTGTCAATGATATAGGCTCCGAAATTCAACTCATACATGGCGGCAAAGGTGGTTGTGTGTTTTCCTTTGCGATGATATTGCGACACATCTCCTATTTTCAAGTTTTTCGAGGGGTCCATGGCATTAACCAAAGCCGATTTGCCCACTCCCGAGTTGCCTGAGAAAAGTGAGCGTTTTCCTTTTAGTATCGACTTTAGGGTGTGTAGGTTAAGCCCTGTTTTTGCCGACACGTGAATGTTTTCGTAACCGGCCGAGGAATAAATATTTGTCAGCATATCGAGTTCGTCGATTTGCTCCTTTGAGTATATGTCTATCTTGTTGAAAACCAATATGGAAGGAATGGAATAAGCTTCCGCCGTTACGAGAAAGCGGTCGATAAATCCCGTGGTGGTGCGAGGCTCTATAAGGCTTATGACAAGGACGGCTTGGTCGATGTTTGATGCTATGATGTGTTGACGTTTCGACAGCTTTGTGGATTTGCGGATTATGTAGTTGCGCCTTTCTTCAATGGCCGTGATAAGCCCCACGTCGTCACGAATTTCAAACTCCACGTTGTCGCCTACGGCTACGGGGTTAGTGTTTTTTATCCCTTTTATTTTGAATTTACCCTTGAGACGGCACGTAACTTCCTTGCCCGAAAGGTCTCTTACAAGATAGCTGCTGCCCGTTGACTTTATGACCACCCCCTTTTTCATCAAACAAAGTTGTAATGTTTCTTAATGGGCTTGGTGATTTTCCAATCGCACTGCAGGCCGTCTTTGAAAGTGACAAAATCACCGGCTTTGATGACATAGTTGCCCTCGATTGATCTGATATACGCCTCTCCTTCAAGGATATAACATTGCTCGTCGAATCCTTCGTAAGACCACGGAAACTCACTCTCTTCTTTTTCCCACACCGGCCAACCGGCAATGCCGAGCTCGTCAAATTCCTTTTTGTCGAGCTGCCTGATTATTACTTTGCTTTCCACGGCTATAATATTTTTCAGGTTAATGTTTGATAGGGCAAAAATAAGAAATTTGGCGTTCAAGGTCAAGGTTTAAGGCTGATTTATTTTAGGCCGTTAGACACTATTTAATATCTTTAATAAGAAGCTGGGTGGTGATTCTGTTTTGCCAGTGATTTTCTTCAATGGAATAGCAAACGCTGAACGGCAGATTTTTTTTGATGATGTCGAATTTGTCGGCTTGCTGAAAAGCAATGGCGTCGAAAGCATGGCTGAAATCGCCGTTTTCCACCAATTTCAATTTAATATGATTCTCGCCCACAATTCTTCCGTATGAAGTGTCGCGGACGTTATCAGTGGCAAAAATAGGCGCCAGGTTTCCGGGTCCGAAGGGGGCAAACTGCTTTAGAATTGAAATGAATTTATCGGTGATATCTCTGAAGCTTATGTTGCTGTCGATTTCTATTTCGGGCACTTCCATTTTCTTTTCTATGTTTTCGGCAACGCTTTTTTCGAAGCGCCGGACAAACTCTTTGATATTTTTCTTTTTGATAGTCAGGCCTGCGGCAAATTTATGACCTCCGAAATTTTCCAAAAGGTCGCTGCAAGCTTCAATGGCGGAATAGACGTCGAAACCTTTAACGGAGCGTGCCGAGCCGGTCAGGGTGTCGCCTTCAAGCGACAGCACCACCGTAGGCCTGTAATAATGCTCGGTGATACGCGAAGCCACTATTCCCAATACGCCTTTGTGCCAGCCTTCCTTGTAAACCACCGTGGATTTGTGTTCACCGAAATTTTCGATGTTTTCGATTATCTCAAGGGCCTCTTTTGTTATTTTTTCGTCGAGTTCGCGACGCTCTTTGTTGAAATTATTAATCTCGTCGGCTATTTTATTTGCCCTGCGTTTGTCCGAGCATTTAAGCAGGTTTACCGAACTGCTGCCGTCGGATATTCGTCCGGCAGCGTTAATCCGCGGGGCAACGGTAAACACCAAGTCGCTAATAGTCAGCGTTTTGCTAAAGCGTGTCTTTTTTGCGTTTTTGTCGTAGAAGCGTTTGATATTGGTAAATTCCAAAATGCTTTCGATACCCGGTCTGGGCTTGTCGTTAATCATTTTCAAGCCGTAATAAGCCAAAATTCTGTTTTCGCCGGTTATATCCACAATGTCGGCGGCAATGCTTATGGCCACAAGGTCGAGATGCTTGTAAACAGCCTTGTCTTCTATGTCGTTTTTTTGTCCGAAAGCCTGAGCCAGTTTAAATCCCACACCGCAACCCGAAAGCTCCTTGTAAGGATATTGGTCGCCGGGTTGTTTGGGGTCGAGAATGGCGTAAGCCTCGGGTAATTTCTCGCCCGGCAAGTGGTGGTCGCAAATAATGAAATCGATGTTTTTTTCGTTGGCGTAATCTATTTTTTCAACGGCTTTTATGCCGCAGTCGAGACTTATCACCAAAGAAATATTCTTTCCGTAAGCATAATCTATACCCTCGTAAGAAATGCCGTAACCTTCTTTGTATCTGTCGGGTATGTAATAATCAACGTTGTAATAAATATCTTTGAAATAGGAATAAACAAGGGCTACTGCGGTGGTGCCGTCCACATCGTAATCGCCGTAAATTAAAATGTTTTCATTGTTTGAAATAGCTTCTCTGATGCGGTTGACGGCTTTTTCCATATTCAGCATCAAAAAAGGGTCGTGAAGGCTGCTTAAGCTCGGACGGAAAAAATCCCTTGCCTCGTCGAAGGTGTTTACTCCCCGCTGCACCAACAGGTTTGAGAGTATTTCGTTGATATTCAACTCCCTCGACAGTTTTTTTACTGTCTCCGTGTCTCCCGCAGGTTTATACTTCCACCGTTTAATCATCTGATTTTGTCATTGTTAAGCTACCGTGCAAAAACATCTTCCCTTGTTGATGTCTCAATGCGTTTCTTGTTGTTTAAAGCAAAAAGAATCGCAAAATGAAAAGGCTCGGTTTTAAGAGTTTTTTCGAACAGTCGAAAAATTCAAAGCTTTTTCTTGCGATTTGTTTTTACCAAATCACCAAAGTGATTTTGAGTTCACAAAGTTAAATAAATCCGCCATAAAACATAATCCTTTTTTTTGTATATTTGGAGGCACTAAATCACACAGTTATGGAATCAGCAGAAGCAATTTTCAAAACCAACGGCAAGCTGAAAACGCAGTTTTACGAAAAAGAGTTGCGCAAATATCAAATAGAGCTTGTAAAACTTCAGGAGTGGATAAAAGCTCGCGGGCTTAAAGTGGTGGTGATTTTCGAGGGGCGAGATGCTGCCGGAAAAGGCGGGGTGATAAAGCGTATTACCGAAAAGCTCAACCCGCGTGTTTGCAGGGTGGTAGCCCTCGGCACTCCAACCGAAAAGGAGAAGACCCAGTGGTATTTTCAGCGTTATGTGCCACATCTTCCCGCCGCCGGCGAAATGGTTTTGTTCGACCGCTCGTGGTACAACAGGGCAGGAGTGGAGCGTGTGATGGGATTTTGTACCGACGACGAATATTGGGACTTTCTACGCTCGTGTCCCAATTATGAAAGGATGCTTATTCGCTCCGGAATAATTCTGATAAAATATTGGTTTTCAGTGAGTGAGGAGGAGCAGGAGAAACGTTTTCAAGCACGATTGCAAGACCCCACAAAGCGTTGGAAGTTGAGCGAAATGGACCTGAAATCGAGGGAGCTGTGGGTGGAATATTCAAAGGCCAAAGATGAGATGTTCAGCTACACCGACACGAAAATATCGCCGTGGTATGTGGTAAATGCCGACGATAAAAAAAAGGCACGATTGAACACCATCAGGCACCTCCTTAAGTTGATACCTTATGAAGATTTGACTCCGGCACCAATCGAACTGCCGCCGCGCAAGCACAACAAGGGCTATGTGAGACCGCCAATGCAAGAGCAAACTTTTGTGGAAGACCACTACAAAAAAGAAAACTTTGTATAAAGTTAACTCTTGCTTTTTTGAAAACCGGCAAATCCTCACAAAAAGAGATATTTCCAATCCATGAGTAAACTTGCACAATTTTTGCAAGGAAGGGCCCGTTGTTTGAAAACAAACTTTAAATACCTTTATGATTATGAAACTATTTTTCAGATTTTTTGTGCTGTTTTTTCTTTTGCTTACCATAAACTCGTGCAACGAAGAGCCCTCAAAACCGCATCAGGGAATGCTTAAAACCTCAGGCGGCAAAACCTCTGAGGTTCTGGTGGTTATAAACAACAGCCTTTGGAAATCAATTGTGGGCGACAGCATCAGGGCGGTGCTGCAAAACGTTGACCCGTGGCTGGCACAGGCCGAACCCGCTTTCGACCTCACACATATTCCACCCAAGGTTTTTGCAGGGGTTTATAAAAAATATCGAAACACCCTCGTGGTGAAAATAGGAAACGATGTCACGAAAAACATTTTCAAAGGGCGAAAAAATGTCTATGCCAAGCCTCAAGCGATATTTGAATTAAAATGCAAAACCACGAAAGACTTTTTGAAGATGTTCGGCCAAAAAAGCGCAGAGATTGTCAAGTATTTTCATAGGAATGAGCTCATCAGGATTCAGAATATTTATCGCGGCATAAAAGTGGACTCGGTTATGGACCGGGTGCAAAAGCAATTTGACTTCACAATGGTCTTTCCCAAAGGTTTTTATGTGGCCAAAACGGCTGCCGATTTTGCTTGGCTGCGCAAAATAACGCCCGATATCGAAGAAGGGATTCTTATTTATACAAAACCCTATTCCGACACTTCGGAGTTTAATTACAAAAACATCATTGCCTATAGAAATCAGATAACGAAAAAATATGTTCCCGGCCCCTTGGAAGACACCTATATGAAAGTTTCGGATGTTTTTCCGCCATATTGGCAAAGCGTTGATTTTAAGGGTAGTTATGCCACTTTATTACGTAGTTGGTGGGATGTAAAAGGCTATGCCTTGGGAGGTCCCTTTCTGTCATATACCTTTGTTGACACGGTGGCAAATCGCCTTATCACAATCGACGGTTATATTAAAGCCCCGCGGAAAGACAAACGCGATTTATTGTTGCATCTCGAAGCCATTATCAACAGCTTTGAAATGAAAAGCGTAAAGGATTAAACCCCAGCGTAAAACGGCAGGTTTTCTAAATGCCCTCAAATAAAAAAGCGCCTTCGTAATAAAGGCGCTTTTTTATTTGAAAACATAAATGTTATCTCCTTCTAATGGAATTCACATATTTATATTTTATTTGGCCGTTTGGCTCGTACTTCCACAAAACGGCAACGGCATAAACGTCTTTCCACGAAGCATCCAGCGGAATGGTGTAGCTCTTTGAAAACTCGCTGTCTTTGGCGGGATTGGATGTCAATTTTTCACCCATCACGTTGTTGTTGGCGCTCGAAGCCCTGATGACGAAGTCGTGTTTGTAGTCGTCGTTGGGATGGCTGTAGGTGCCGCCGGTTTGAACGTAGCCTTGCGGGGCCTTGGTGGAGCCGTCTATTCCGTCTTCCAATATGTAAACGCTGAGATAATAGTCGCCCGTGGCGGCGGCGAAAAACTTTGTCAGCGTTTCAACTTTCATGGAGCTGCCGTCTTTTTCGTATTTAATGTCTAATCCGGCCACGGCATCTCCCTGTGCCAGAAGGTCTTTCATTGCGTTGCTGTTGGCATCGGTGGTAATTTTATTGTCGCCGACATAAAATTTGGGTATCCCTCCTTCAACGGGTCTGTCGTCGTTGAAACCGTATGCCAAAGTGTTGTTTGTCATGGCGTCGCTGCTGTTGACATGCAGGGCTATAACCACGCCGTTTGGGGCTTCGTCGGAAAATTTGTGAATCAAAGGGCCGCCGGTGGCACCGCAAATCCCGCAGGTGATGCTGGTGTATTCAATGGCGAAACCTTTTTGCGTAGCCGTGGGAGCCAGTGCATTGGGGTCCTCTTCTTGTTTGTCGTCTTTTTTACAGGCGGCAAAAACCAACAGAAAAGAGAATAGAAATAAACTTAATTTTTTCATAGTTGATAAGTTGTTGATTAATAAAAAATTCGTTGTCCCATATACGACACTTTTATCGTTTAAAAGTTGCTTTCCGGCTCTTGATTAAAACAACGTTGCGGTGCATGACTTTTAAACTTATTTCAAAACCACCAGCAATTGGTCTTTTTTAACCACCTCGCCGTTTTTCACCAAAATAGACTTTACGCTTGCATTCAAAGGAGCGGTGATTCTGTTTTTCATCTTCATGGCTTCCAACACCATAAGGATATCGCCTTGATTGACCTTATCGCCCTCTTTTATGGAAACGTCGCTGATGGTTCCCGGAATAAAAGCTCGTAATTCTTTGATTTTCACTCTGGAATACGGCTTGTGGTTGCGATACTTTTCGGTAAATAATGTTTTGTAATCGGCACCGCCTATATGCAATTCTTCATAAGAAGCCTTGTTGTTTTCTTCCATAACTTGTTGAAATTAAGTTGTTTGTAATAACTATCTTAAAACGGAGGAATACCGTGTTTTTTCTCCGGATTGTGAACTTCCTTGTTTTTGGAAATCTCGAGCGAGTGAACTATAAACTTGCGTGTATCTTTGGGCTCGATTACGGCATCGATGTATCCGTAAGCTGCTGCCACATAAGGGTTTGCAAATTTTTGGCGATATTCTTCTATTTTTTCCTGACGTACTTTTTCCGGGTCGTCGGCTTCTTTTATTTCCTTGCGGAAAATAATGTTGGCAGCGCCTTCGGGCCCCATAACGGCTATCTCTGCCGTTGGCCACGAGAATACGAAATCGGCACGTAAATGGTTGGAACACATAGCTATATAACCTCCGCCATAGGCCTTTCGCAAGATGACGGTGATTTTGGGCACCGTGGCCTCCGAATAAGCGTACAACAGCTTGGCTCCGTGACGTATAACGCCGGCATGCTCTTGGTCGATTCCCGGCAGATAGCCCGGCAGGTCAACAAGTGTGAGCAAAGGAATGTTGAAGGCGTCGCAGTAACGTATAAACCGTGCCGCCTTGTCGGAAGAGTCAACATCCAAAACGCCTGCAAGATAAAGAGGCTGATTGGCTATCACTCCTACGGTTTCGCCGTTTATGCGGCAAAAGCCCACCGTGATGTTTTGTGCAAATAACTCCTGCACCTCAAAAAATTCGGAATCGTCGGAAACGGCTTTTATTACATTACGTACATCGTAAGGTTCTTTGCTGTCGGCGGGAATTATGCTGCTGAGCCTGTAGGTCCTGCTTTTGGGTTGTTTTACGGGGAAAGGCTTTGCTTTGCTTTTGTTGTTCCAAGGCACATACGAAAATAGTGTTTTGATTTGGTCGAAACACTCCATCTCGCTCTTGGCATAAAAGTGGGCATTGCCTGTGGTAGAGGCATGTACTTTGGCGCCGCCTAGCTCTTCCATGGATATTTCTTCACCCAAAACCGACTTTATAACTTCGGGGCCGGTGATAAACATCTTCGAAATTTTGTCAACCACAAAAACGAAATCGGTAAGTGCGGGTGAATATACGGCGCCGCCGGCACAGGGGCCCAAAATCACAGATATTTGGGGTATCACTCCCGAAGCCAAGGTGTTACGGTAGAAAATTTCACCGTATCCGGCCAGCGAATTAACGCCTTCTTGGATACGCGCCCCGCCCGAATCGTTGATGCCTATCAAAGGCACTTTCAGTTTCAAAGCATGGTCCATAATTTTTACGATTTTGCGGGCATGCATATATCCGAGAGAGCCGCCTGCAACGGTAAAGTCCTGAGCATAAATACAAACGGGATAGCCGTTGATGGTCCCCGTTCCCGTAATTACACCGTCGGCAGCAAGGTATTTTTTGTCCATGTTGAAGTCTTTGGCCGCATGCTGCACAAACAGGTCGTATTCCTGAAAAGAATTCTCATCCAATAAGGCAACAATTCGTTCGCGGGCCGTCATTTTCCCCATGGCCACCTGCTTTTTTATTGCCTTATCGCCGCCACCGCTGATGGCGCTCTTCATGCGCTTACGCAGTTCGTAAGTTTTTGATCTTAAAGACATAATATGTTATTTTTAAAATATAATCCGTTTAATCTTAAGTTTATAAATTGTAGTTTGTCTTCCCAATTATTGGCAAATGTAAAGCATAAAATATATAAGTTCAACATTAAATTTTTCGCAAAACGACTTAACTTGTTGGGTGAGTTTGTTTTAGGGAAAATATTTAGACAAATTACATATAAGTCGTGTCGCTCGCTTTATTGTTGCCGCATTTTAGGCCTAAAGGCTATTTTCTTTTCTTTTTCTTGCCTTTTTTCTTTTTTGTTTTTTCCTTGGGTGCAAGTCCCTTTTCCACAAGTTGAGCGTTGTCTATTTTGTTTTTCAACTTATCCATTTCCTGTCGTGATAAATTGTGAGACTCCATGTTGAAATGCTGCAACACTTCAAAAGCGTGACGGGCTTCGTCGAAGTTCTTCAGTTTCAGCGACAAATCTATCAGCGCCACTTGATATTCGGGCTTGTTGTATTGAGCTATCAAATCAAACAAAGTGGTATTTGCCATCGTTAAAACCTCGTTGTTGTTGCTGTTTTTAATTATCTCATCAAGGTATTCAAAGGTCTTGTCGGGGCCCAAAATATCGCTTGATGAGGCAAGGTAGTCGGTCATGGCTTTATACCTTTCGTCGGGATTGTCTTTCACCGTTTTGTAATATTTCATTTTCACCAAAGACATCAGCCGCATGGGGTCGTCAAGGTTAAATTGTTCCGCGGTGGAATTTACGGTGTCTTCCAATGAGATGTTTGTGTCGGCAGCCAAAGTTTGAACGAGTGAGTTTGAAATTATTTCGTTGGTTCTCAACTTGAAATTTCTGTAATCGTAAAATTCGGGGTTGATTTCGTTATGGTGTTCCATCAAAATAACAAAGCGCGGCTCGTACATATCTTCGGTAAAAAGCAACACTGCCTCTACTCCGTTGGGGTCTTTGTTGAAATCGGTGTCGGAGTGTTTAAAATAATCGCTTGCCGCATTCACATAATCTTCTTTGGCAAGATATAATGCCTTTGCATAGTTGAAATAGACGCTCGATGAGGCCGTCTTTTCTTCAATTGCCATTTTCCAAGACATAAGATTATTGTCGGGACTTAGTGCAAAATTGCAGGCATTTATTAAATCTTCTTTGGAAAAAGAGCCCGCCAATTTGTAAAGCTCGTTCAATTCGGCATCGGCAAAAACGTAGGTGGGATTATATTTCACGTTGAACTTTTTCATGAGCTTTTTCCTTTTGTCGAAATCACGATTATAATGATACAAAACGAATTTGTCGTTCAACAAAAGCGCAATTTTCTCGTCATTGAAAACATTGTTTTTTAGGTAGTTATACTCTTCATTAGGCTTTTCCGAAAATTCTATAAGAAGAATTTTGCCTTCGCCGGTAACCATGTTTTTTATATCTTCAAAATCTCCTTTTATAAATTGCACTTTGAGGACGTTTTGTGCATTTGCATTTAAAATGAAAAAGAAGATTAAGGCTAATGTCGAAAAGAGTCTTTTTGTTGTCATAGTTTTACAAGTTTGTTTTCGGCGCAAAAATAGAAAAAGAATGCAAACGAGACCGGAAAGCCTCAGAGAAAACTTTTCCGGCTGAAAAGACCGTGCGGTATCTCTTATTTTTTCAACACCCTGACGTTCATCCACAGTCTGAAAACAGGATCGATAAACATGGGGTAGCCTTCAAATCTGTCTATTATCTCTTTGAATTCCAGGGCGTTCATAGCTTGTATCACGTTTGAAGAGGTGCCCAAATCGTATTTTTTAATTAATTTCGCTCCCGTGAATTTGCCCTTGGGATTCTCGGCCAGCATTATCAAAACTTTGATTTGATTGACCGACAGATTTTCAAAAACGGTCTCATATAACAAGGAGTTTCTCTCGATTATATCCGTCGTGCTTTTTTCAAAAATCTTTTCATCCACTTGTTCCTCGGTGTTATTCCAAAGAATGTGGGCAAATTGCAGCACGTAATAAGTGTGGCACTCCATCAACTCGGTAATTTTCACGGCAAATTTCTTGCTTATTTTTTTATCGCTCCTTCTGAAATGCCGCTGAATATAGGAAATCCAATGTGAAGCCTCGATTTTTTTCAGATAAAGAACGTCGCCGAATTTGTAAAAAGGCATCGATTGTTTTTCGAAAATAGTGCTGAGCATCGAGCGTTTGCTGCCGTATAAAATATAGGTGACGTGCTGATGATGCTGCCAACTTGCTCTCAATCTTTGCTGAAACAAAAGGGGGTCTTTAAAACGGCTAAGGTTTTGAAATTCGTCGATGCAAACCACAAGCCTTATGTTTTTCTTCTTTGCTATTTTTTCGGGTAAATTCAGAATGTCCATAAAGGATTGTTCGCCTTCGGATGATGAAAAATCGAAAGATATTTTGCCGAGACCTCCGTTTTCCAATGATATTGTAGGTGTCAACGAGGACAAATATTCTTTCATATTTGTCACTAATTCGTCAAATTTCGACGATGTTGAGTGCAAAATTGCATTTGAAAAATGGTAATAAAAGTCCTCGTCGCTCTTAAAATTGAACATATCAATGTGGCAAAAGACGTATTTTTTCGGCAATCCCGATTTCTTTTCAAGTACCTTGACAAGCGATGATTTCCCCCACCGCCGCGGCGATAACAAAATCGTATTTATCTTGTTTTCAATGTTTTGCCGCAGTCTTTCTATGTCTGCACTTCTGTTTACAAACTCGCTTATGTCGTTTAAATGCCCGTAAATAAAAGGATTTTCCATGTCGTTTGTGTTTTA
>CAZPGC010000002.1:11056-28193 GCA_964585875.1 uncultured Prolixibacteraceae bacterium
AAGAAAAAACTTAGTAAGAAAAAACTTAGTAAGAAAAATATTAGTAAGAAAAAACTTAGTAAAAAGTAAATACCGATGCTTTTATTGATTTTTATACCGCAAAAAAAACGCCTGCCTTTCGGCAAGCGTTTTATATGTTTGAGCTAATTATTATTCCACATCTCTAAGTCTTCGAGGCCCTGCGGCTTTCACTTCGTAAGGCACGTGGTCGGCGTAAAGTTTAAAATTCTCGATATAGCGCGAAACGAGGGCGTCATACTTTTTCCAATATTCTTTTTTGTCGCCCCAGGCATTGGAGGGTTCGAAAACCTCGTCCGGAACATCGGGGCAAGTTTTGGGAATATCAAAGCCGAAGAGCTTGTCTTTGCGGTATTCCACGTTATCGAGTTTACCTTCGAGGGCGGCGTTGAGCATGTTTCTCGTATGACGTATGGAGATACGTTTTCCCACGCCGAATTTGCCGCCTACCCAACCTGTGTTTACCAACCAAATACGGGCTCCGGCGCGTTCAGCCTTCTGCCTCAGCAAGTTAGCATAGTAGTATGGGTGATGAACCATGAAAGGAGCCCCGAAGCAAGCCGAGAAAGTGATTTCGGGCTCTATGCCCAACCCCAGCTCCGTGCCTGCTATCTTGGAGGTGTAACCGCTGATAAAGTGATAGATGGCCTGATTCATGTCGAGTCTTGCAATGGGCGGCATAACACCTTGGGCATCAGCTGTTAAGAAGACAATATTCTTGGGTTGCGAATACACCATTTTCTCTTCCACCGCGTTGGGAATAAATTCCAAGGGGTAGGAGAGCCGTGTGTTTTCCGTTATGCGTTCGTCGTCGAGGTCTATTTGCCGTGAGGCGGGATCGAAAATCACGTTTTCCAAAATTGTTCCGAACTTATAGGTACATGCGTGGATTTCGGGTTCCGCCTCGGCGTTAAGTCTGATGGCTTTGGCATAGCAGCCGGCTTCGTAATTGAAAACAGCGTCGTCGCTCCAACCGTGTTCATCGTCGCCTATAAGACGGCGGCGCGGGTCGGCCGACAAGGTGGTTTTCCCTGTTCCGCTGAGACCGAAAAACAAGGCCACGTCATTGTCTTTGCCCACGTTGGCAGAGCAGTGCATCGACATTACGTCTTGCAGCGGCATCAGATAGTTCATTATGGTGAAGATGGTCTTTTTTATTTCCCCGGCATATTGGCTGTTGGCTATGATAGCCAAGCGTTTGGCGAAATTGATAACGATAGCCGTTTCGCTCAGAGTGCCGTCGATGCGGGGGTCAACTTTAAATTTGGGGGCAACCATCACCGTGAAGTCGGGCACAAACTGCTTCAACTTGGCGAGGTCGTTTTCCGACAAAAGCATATTTTTGGCAAAATGTGCACTCCACGCTCTGTCGGTTATCACGCGCACGGGCAGGCGGTAGTCGGGATGAGCTCCCGCATACAAATCCTGTACAAAAAGCTCTTCACCTTGCCAATATGCTTGCAGTCTGGAAAAAAGCCCGTTGAATTTTTCGGGAGTCATGGGTCTGTTGTATTCTCCCCAGTCGATGTTGTTTTCGGTGCTTTCTTCCCTGACGAAATATTTGTCGTTGGCGGCACGAGCCGTCCATTTTCCGGTGTAGGTATGGAAAGCGCCACCATTTACCAACTTACCCTCGCCGCGAAAAACGGCTTCTTCGACCAAAGCGGGAGTGGGCAGGTTCCAATATACGGTATCGAGATGCACAAGTCCGTGATTCTCAAGGCCGTAGTCGGATTTCAGTGTGTCGGCATGTTTTAGTGCCGGAGTATCGAATTCGAGATATTTCATGGTTTGATGAATTTTCCTGTTTTTAATAAATTAATTCCAGTCACGAACGAGTTTCCTCTCGCCAATGTACAATTCGTTGGGAGAATCGGGGTCGATGGCCCATTTCATTCTTTCTATTCCCTCGATGATATCTTTAATGCCGCCGCAGAACGAAATCCTGAGGTATCCTTCCATTCCGAATTCCACACCGGGCATGGTAAGCACCCTCACTTTATCCAAGAGGAATTGCGACAGCTTGGTGGAATCTTTTTCGTAGGCGCTGAAATCGGCAAAGGTATAGAAGGTGCCGTCGGGTGGCAGCAGATGAACGCCCGAAAAGGCATTTAGCTGATCCACAAGCACTTTACGGTTGTTTTCGAGTGTGGTGCGCAGGGCGTGAATACTCGATTGCACTCCGTTAATGGCTCCTATGGCAGCCTTTTGCAAAAGCACCGAAGGACCGGAGGTTTGATGCCCTTGAATGTTGGCCATAACCTCAATTAGTTTTTTGTTGGCAATAGCCCAGCCGATTCTGAAACCCGTCATGGCGTAAGCTTTGGACACACCGTTGATTACGATGAGTTTCGAGTTGTCGGAAAAGTCTTTCACGTAATCGAAGGGGTTGGCAACGGTTTTGCCTCCGTAAACCAAAAGGTGATAGATGTCGTCCATTATCAGGTAGATGCCTTTTTTCTCGCAGAATTCCACGATTTCGGCAATGAAAGATTCGGGATAAACGGCTCCCGAGGGGTTGTTGGGGCTGTTGATGATAATGGCTTTGGTATAGGAGGTTACGTTTTGCTCAATGTCCTGCAGCCGCGGGGTAAAGGTGCCGTCTTCGGGTGTTACCGCCACAGGAATGGCGCCGCAAAGTTTCACCATCTCGGGATAGGAAACCCAGTAGGGAGCGGTGAAAATTACCTCGTCCTGAGGGTCGAGAATGGCTTGCAGGGCAACCATCAAAGCCTGCTTTGCTCCGCTGGAAGCTATCACGTTTTCAGGCTCTACCTGACGGTTGTAATGCTCCATGGTATAGCGGATTATGGCTTTTTTCATGTCGATGGTGCCGTCAACGGGCGCATAGCGAACTTCCCCGGTGTTAAGGTGCGAGGCAATGGCGGTAATGGCATCGATGGGAGCCTTGCTTTTGGGCTCTCCGCCGCCCAAGTGTATTACAGGCTCTCCCTTGGCTTTTAAAATGGCAAACGTTTGGTTCAGACGTAGAGTTGCCGACTCTTGTATCGAACGTCCTATTATGCTTATACTCATATCTTAGTGTTTTGTGTTTAAAATAAATAACCCGAGCTTAAGCTCAGGCACTTGTGAAAAATAAAGCGGTAAAAATAAAATTTAAATCAAAACATCAAATACAAAGCTTATTATTTATAATGTTTCTAAATTTAGCGTCCTTTTTTTGTTTTTTTACAGAGTTTTCCAAGAGCCGCTACTTCAAAATATAATAAAAGCGTGTGCGGGCTTCTGTGCCGAAGTATCCCAATGCGCCGTTGTCGAGGTTGCTTTCTATGTTGGCAGGCGGTCCTGAAAAAGCATTGCCGCTGTAAACGGTTTCGAACAAAAAAGACAAAAAGAAATTGAAGAAGCCTTCGCTTATGGAATTCGACTCGATGGTCAGCGTGTCGCCGACCTTTGCGCGCACCGTGCCCATTGGTATGTGGCTCAGATAGTTACCGTTGACAAATTCGTCGTTGTAGAGACGATATTCGTCAAGCGAGTCGCTTATCAAAGTGCCGTTTACATAATATCTGAACATATAAAAATCGCCGGGGGTGGGAGGCTCTTGCGCAAAACCGTAAATGTGAAAAAAGGTCTGACCGTTTCTTTCTTCTTTCACCGATTGAAGGGAATCGACATAGAAAAAGTTCTTCATTTTATCTTCGGCATGATAGGTCTCGCTTTTGCCGTCACCGTCGATATCCACGTTGGAGATACTTATTCTGTATGTTTTTCCGGGGATGCCCGCAAATCTTAATTGGGAATAATAAACCCCTTGTTGGAAGCCCGAAGGCACAAACAAATATTCGTGTTGGCCGTCCGATACTTTGATATTGGCTCCGCTGACGGCCGGCACTTTGACATCTCCGAGATAGGCTGCGGTTTTTGATAGAATCACCTTTTGATAAACGGTGTCGGTGCTTATGTGACCCTCGACCACAAGGCGCGGAAAGCTGTCGTTCAATTTGAGGTCTATTTCTTCCGTGCAGCCATAAAATACTGTTAATAAAGCTATTACAAGCTGATAATATGTAAATTTTCTTCTTTTCATTTTCAAAAATCAAAATTAAAAGTTATTGAAGGAATGATTCCGAAAAGGTAGGTCTTTACGGCCACGGTTTTGTTGGGGTCCTCTTTGGAGGGCTTAAAGTCGATGCTGAAGGCGTTGTGCCGGTTGTAGGCGTTGTAAACCGAAAACACCCACGAATGATGCCATTTGCGTCCTTCTTTGTGTTTCTCTTTCAGGGTGATACCCAAATCGAGACGGTGATAGTCGGGCAGCCTGTAAGCATTGCGGTCGGTGTAAACGGGAGCCACCACATTACCGTAAACAAAGCGACCCGAGGGGAAAGTGGCGGTGGCGCCGGAGGTATAAACCCACGTTGCCGAGACGTTCAGCCGGGGCGTGAAATCGTAACTCAACACCAGCGACAAGTCGTTGGGTTTGTCGAAAGGCGACAGATAGGGTTTGCCGTCGTTTATCATTTCGAAATAGCGCATCGAACGCGATAAAGTATATGAAATCCAGCCTGTTAGCTTGCCGCTGTTTTTCCTTACAAAAAATTCTATGCCGTAGGCCCTGCCTGTGCCGAAACGCAGTTCGCCCTCCAACTTTTCGTTCATCAGCAGTTGTGCGTGGTCTTTAAAATCTATTTGGCTATACATCTTTTTATAGAACAACTCCACCGATGTTTCTATTATCCCCGATTTGAAATTGTGAAAAAATCCCGCTGCCACTTGGTCGGCATACTGCGGTTTCACGTTGGGACTTGCCGGAAACCATATAGACAGCGGGTTTCCAACCGTTGAATTGGAAGCCAACTGCACAAACTGCATTGTGCGCGAGTAACTTGCCTTCAGCGACGACATGTCGGTAAGCATATAAATCATACTGAAACGCGGTTCCAAACCCATATAGTTGTTATAAAAGTCGCCTGCCGCGTAAACATTGGAATCGATGTAGTTGTGCTTATCGTCGAAGTTGAAAACGGTAGCGGGTCCAACGTTGCTTAAAACACCGAATCTCAGTCCGTAATCAAGGCTTAAAGGGCCTCCGATTTTCTGTTTGTTTTCTATGTAAATGCCGCTTTCGAGGGCTTGCGATTCCGGCACTTTGAAGTCATTAAGAGCCGAGTTGTCGTTAAGCGCCGATATCTCTCCCGGATAAAAATAATGGAAATCGGCGGAAACCCCGAACTTTATGGTGTTGGAGGGGTTGAGAAAGTATCCGTAATCGTTTTTAAATGAATAGCTTGTCATACGCGAGTTCCATGTAAAATTTCTGGTGGCGTCGTCGGAGCTCAGTTTGTAGCTGTAGTTGGACCTCAAAAGGGTGAAGTTGGAAAACAGTTTTTTGCTGAAAATATGATTCCACCGCAGCGTGAAGGTGTTGTTGCCGTAGTCCATACCGAAGTTGGAGTTGCCGTAGTTGTGCTTCATGCCGAAGACATCGCGTCCGAAATAGCCCGAAACAAAAAAGCGGTTGTTTTCATTTATTTCGGCATTCACCTTAAAATTAATATCGTAGAAATACATGGTGTTGTGCCGCACTTCCTCCTTGGGCGACAAGGGCAGAAAGATGTCAACGTAGGAGCGTCGTGCCGCCACCAAAAAAGAGGCTTTGTTTTTTACCAAAGGTCCTTCGGCCATCAACCTGCTGGAAATCAGCCCCAAGCCGCCTCTGACTCCGAATTTTTTATTGTTGCCTTCCTTTTGATGTATGTCCAAAAGCGACGAAATTCGGCCTCCGTAGGCCGCCGGAATATCGCCTTTGTAGAGCTTCAAATCTTTAATGGCGTCGTTGTTAAAAACCGAGAAAAACCCCATCAGGTGAGAGGCGTTATAGACGGGGGCTTCATCCATCAAAATCAGGTTTTGGTCTGTGCCGCCGCCGCGCACGCTGTAGCCTGTGCTGCCGTCGCCGCCCGAGATTACGCCCGGCAATAGTTGAATGGTTTTTAGAATATCCACCTCGCCGAGCAAAGCGGGGATACGATTTACGGTTTTTATATCCATTTTCACCACGCTCATCTCCGCGGAGCGCAGATTGTCGTTGGCGGCATTGGCTTTTATCTCCACCTCTTCCAAGCGGCGGGCTGTCGGGTTAAGCTCGATATTTAGCCTGATATCTTTTGTAAGATTTATCTTTTTGAGCTTTTTACGATAACCCACATAATTGAAAATCAGTGTGTAAGAGCCTTTTGGCAACGACAAGGAATAAAAGCCGTAATTGTTGCTTGCCGCTCCGTTTTGTCTCTCTTTCACGAAAATTGTGGCGCCGGCGAGAGTTTCTCCGCTGGTGCTGTCGCTAATGGTGCCGCTAAGGGTAAAAGTTTTTGTGTTTTGTGCTCTGAGAGCACTAAAGGCAAAAAACAAAAACAAAATATTCAACAGTGATATTTTCATTGGCGACATGTATTCCGTAAAAAAATTCTTTACTGCAAAAATCCGTAAAATTTTCCACAATCGGGCGTTTTATGATTTATATTTTTTTGCAATAGGAGAAAAAAATCGAAACGGGATTTTCGTCAGGCGGCTCCTACAGTTTCAGCAACACTATTTTTGTTCCGCTTGAGTTATCGGGGTCGCTGTTTGACGATTCGAAAACCAAGGTTTTGCCGTCCGACGAAATGGAAGGAGCACCGTCGTAACCTTTGAATGCGCTAAGTTTTTTTAGCTTGCCGCCGTCAAGTGATATTTTGTAAATATTGGCATTATCTACTTGATAATCACTGCTAAACACAATCTCTTTTCCGTCGGTGGTGAAGGTTGCATCGGTGCAGTTGCCCATATTTGAAGTGAGCTGCCTTTTGTTGCTGCCGTCGGGATTCATCGTCCAAATATTCCACACTCCGTTTTCTTTTTTCTGATAGAGGATTTTATTGCCGCTCGGCGACCAATTGGGTTGTCTGCAATCCTCGTTTGTGCCTGTCAATTCTACATAGGAGGACGAGCCGTCAACATTGTATTTCGTGATAAGGCCGTCGCCTTCCACATCCACTTTATGCGACTCGAAAACAAGCTGCTTGCCGTCGGGGCTGAAGGTGGGCTCGTAGGCCATTTTGTCGCTCCGTGATGTTACTTTTATTTCATCGCCCGGCTGTTTGTCTTCGCCAATGATGAAAATTTCATCGTGCGGGTCACGCGACGACGAAAAAACTATTTTTCGGTTTTTCCACGACGAGCCCGGCAAGTTTACATTGCCGCTTCCGTCGGAAACCAACAAGGTGAGCTCCTCTGTTTCAAGGTTAAATTTGTAGATTTCAGCCGGCTCCTCGTTATATCCCTTGATAAATCTTGTGAAAACTATGTATTTGTCATCGGGTGAGAATGCCGGATTTTGCAGACTTCCCGTCAAAGGAATATTCAAAACCTTTCCCCCGTCGTCTCTTTTTCCGTATTCCGCATCGTCCTTGTCGCCCTTGGAGCAAGACATTATCAGTATTGTTAGAATTAAAGGTAACCATTTCATAATTAGTAAATTAACCGGGTTTTTATTATAAAGTATCAGAAAAAATCATAAAAAACAAAACAGGCATATTGTTTTCAGCAAAGGCCTTAATATCACAAAAATAGCTCATTTACAGGTCCTTTCCACAACTAATTTCCAAGTGTGCGGTATTACACTCCGGAATTTTAGTATAACTTTGCCGTCGCTTTTGAGTAATTTCATTTCCAAAAGGTATTTTTTAACAATTAATCAGGGTAATTATGAAACAAATATTGATATCTTTAGTGCTGGTAATCAGCGTGGTAAGTTGCAATCTACCTCCTCAAAAAAAAGCTCCTGAAGAAAGCTCGGTCCGTAAATTGAAAGTAGCCGTTTTCGACGGCAACGGTGCGGGAGCCGTTTCCGTTGTGGAGACCATAGAGGCTTTGAAAATAGACACCGGAATAGAAGCCGAAGCACTTTCGGCGGTGGACATTCAGCAGGGCAAACTCCAAGACTTCGATGCTCTGATTTTTCCGGGAGGCAGCGGCAGCAAAGAGCTTAACAACTTGGGAGAGAGCGGAAAACAAATTGTTACCGATTTTGTTAAAAACAAAGGCAAAGGCATTGTGGGCATCTGTGCCGGCGGATATTTGCTCTCGTCCACGGCAGGCTATCCCAACCTCGCCCTGGCCTCTTCGGTACACATCGACAGAAAACATTACAACCGCGGACGAGGCCTTATACAAATTGCCTTGACCGGCCAAGGCGAAAAGGTTTTCCCCGAGTTGAAAGGCAATAAACTCTTTGTTCAATACTACGACGGGCCTGTTTTGGTGCAAAGCGACTCCACACCCGGCTCTTACACCGAGATAGGCACCTTTGTCAGCGATATTCATCCCGATAATTTTGCTCCGAGCGGCCTCACCCCCGGCAAAACCTTTTTGCTCAATCAAAGTTGCGGAAAAGGCAAGCTCTTTATCAGTGCCGGACATCCCGAGTCAACACCGGGCATGCGCTGGATGATACCGCGAATGGCTCGTTGGGTTTGCGGTGCTCCTTTGGTTTCATATAATTCCAAATGGATTCGCCCCCAAATCAACAGCAAAGAAATATTGTTTGACTCCAAACTGAAAAAATACGAAAAGCAGCTTTTCTGGAAACTTTTCAGCCACAAGCCCCAAGAGCAGATAGCGGCGATGGACAGCCTTTATGCCTTGCGCTCGAGGCCGGCAGTGCGCTGGTCCATAGGCCTCTTGCGCAGTATTCATCCGCAAACCCGGCGCCGTGCCGCCGAGTTGCTTATGCAAACCGAATATTCTGCAGCACTGCCCGACCTCAGAGAAGCTTTGGCAAAGGAGAGCGATGACCAAGTGAAGGAAACGCTTAAAAAGACCATCGATTTTTTGGAAAACAAAGGATAAAAACTGAGGTTTTCAACTCCTTTTTATAAAAGTGCTTGCGGATAACACCTTTTGCTTAATTTTGTATCAACTCAAGCAAAACACGAGACAATGTCCGGAGCTTCCGACAATATAATTTTCAAACGCATCAAAAATGACGACAAAGATGCTTTTAATATTCTTTTCGAGGAATATTACGCTCCTCTTTGCGAGTTTTCTTACCGTATAATTTCCGACAAGCAGGCTGCCGAAGAGATTGTCGCCGATGTATTTGCCAACATTTGGATAAAACGCCGTAAAATTACCATTACTTCAAGCCTTAAATCCTATCTGTTTATCAGCACAAAAAACACCACCCTTTCGTATTTGCGTAAAATAAAAAACAAAAACGTGAATATCGAGGGAATGATGAATTTCGAACCCGTTGACGGCTCAAATCCTGAAAAAGAGGTCATTAGCAAAGAAAATTTGAGGTCGTACGAGCAAATTTTATTGATTATTCCCGAAAAAAGCCGCATGGTCTTTATGATGCATCGCTTCGATAAACTGAAGTACAGGGAGATTTCGGAGATACTCGGCATCTCCATAAAAACCGTTGAAAAACATATGGGAAAGGCAATAAAATTGATGCGCGATTATGCCAAACAATCGGGGATTTTGGGCTCTCTCTTTGTTTTATTTGTTAAATTTTTGATGAAATTCTGAAAAAAGGTAGGGAAATGAGAAAACCAAAACGTCATAAAAGCGACAATCTATTTCAAACATTAAAACTAAGAACTATGAAAAAGACATTACTTTTATTAACATTGTTAACGTTTTTCGGTTGGGCAAATGCTCAATACAAGGTGCTTTTGGTTGACGACGATTTGAACGGCACCGACGAGTCCTTCCGTATCGACACGGCACTTGCTCACTCGGGCTACTCGTACTCCTTTATCAACATCGACACCAACGCGGCACCGTCGTATGACGACATGAAGGGTTACGACATGGTGATTTGGACTACTGCCAACGACGGCATGAATCTGAATCTGTGGGACAGCACCACTTTGGCAGGAGGACCGGCAAAATTCAACGACGCCCTGATGCAATACCTCGATTCGGGCAATGTTGTGTGGCTCGACGGCATCGATTTCATTTACGACATCTACGGCAAAGCCCCCGACACATTCTCCCCCGGAGACTTCGTTTACGACGTTATGGGCATTGCCAAATACTTGGCACAATCACACGCCGACGACACCCTCGGTTCGTATTCGGGCTGTCCTTTGGCACAAAAAGCGGCCTCCAACAACGTAACAAATATCGACACAATCAAATGGAAATGGTCATCACTCTGGTATGCAGATGCTTACGAGCTTGCTCCAAAAGCTGTTTCGCTTTATGAAATGGGCCCTGCAGGCTACGATTTCGCCGGCAAATCCATGGCTCTTTACAATGGAAACCTCATTGTTTCGACGCTGAGAATAGGCTCCATTGGCGACGGCAACGGCAACTACGACCAAAACACCATCGACGCTTTGGTTAAGCAAATGGTGCAAGCTGCCGAAAACGGAACATTTGCCAAACTCCCCGGCGGTTTTGGCGATAAAGCCGTAAAACCCACTGTGAAAGTTTATCCCAATCCGGCATTGAACCAAATCTCTTTCGAGATGCCCCAAAGCAGGGATGCCGAAATTTACATCTATGACATTTCGGGCAAATTGGTTTCGCAAACGACGGCAAATCAAGGAAATACAACCGTTACAATGGACGTATCGAATTTGAAAGCAGGATTATATTTTTATAAAGTTCTAATTAATAAAACTCCCGTTACAGGGAAATTTTCTGTGATGAGGTAATTGTGTGACTTGGGATGTGTGCCTCGTGCATACATCCCTTTTTTAATTATTTTTTCATGAAGCACCGTATATCCATATTTGTTTTACTCTTCACTTTTGTGACGGCAGCGGCTCAACAGGTTTCCTTTAAAGAAATGATGAGGGTGAAAAAGTCCTTCGAAACGGCAGGAAACATACAGGGCAAGGCTGCGGAGCTTATACCCGTGCTTGTGAAAAAAGACACTTTGGCTTATGTTTTCAATTACAAAAATGCTTTCGTGGTAATCAGCACCCGCGAATTTCTGCCTCCCGTTAAAGCCTATTCTTTTGAAAACGGACTTTATAAAGGTGACGACAACGGTTTTTCATTTTTTGATTTCATAAAATCCGATTACCGTTCTTTTATGAAAAACAGGGGCAAAGATGGCGCCTTCGAAGAAAAAAACCGCAAGGCATGGCATTCGCCTTTGTTTGAAGAAAGCAAGGAGCAATACGGCCCGCTTTTGAGTTCGCTTTTCGGACAGGTAAACTGTCGTGACGAAAACAACCACCTCATCAATGTTACCAACCTTTTCACCCCGCACAACTATGCCGTAGGCTGTGTGGCCATCACCTTTACCGAGGTGCTTCATTATTTCAAATGGCCCCGCATAGGTACGGGCTCCCACAGCTACACCGACAATAGCGGCTCCACAACAGGCTCACATTCCGTTAATTACGAAGCGGCTTACATTAACTGGACAAATATTCTCGACGAATATTACAAAAAACCCTCCACGAGCACCCAGCGTTCCGAATTGGGAAAGTTGGCTTATAACTGCGCCGTGGCGGTAAACATGGATTTTGAATACAACGGTGCTACCTCCAATATCAACCGCATACCGTCGGCGGCAAACAAATATTACCGCTATACGGCAAGCTATATCGAAAAAAGCAATTCCGGATTTTGGGCAAAGGTAGATTCCAACATCATCCACTCCCTGCCGGTGCAATTTGCCATTTATACCTCATCGGGTGCCGGCCATGCCGTTGTGGGCGACGGGCTGAAATTTCAAAATAATGGCACCCGCTATTACCATCTGAACATGGGATGGTGGGGCAGCTCCAACGGATGGTATAACATTCAGGGCAGTTTCAATGCAGGCGGCTATTCCAACATTACTGCGGCTGTGGTAGATATGATTCCCGTGCCCGAGATGGGAAAACCAAAGGTAAACCCCGACGACGAAGTGGTAAATCTCGAATGGTTTTATTCGCAGAAAATAAAGCCCGAAAGTTATGAACTGCAGGTGAAAATCGGCAGCGCCAACTGGCTTACCGTGGACAGTAATATTACCGCTGCTTCGTATAAATACAAATACACCTCTACCGACTTGCACCGCTTTAGAGTGCGCGCCAAATACAATGGCAAACGCGCTCAAAACGGCTGGTCGCAATACGAGAGCATCGACATAGAAAAAGCGATAAACGATTTCTACCCCGAAGACCTTCTCGTCTATCCTACGGTAACACTCGACGCGATAAACGTTGAGTATAAGTATTTGTCGGGCAGCACAATAGCCGTTTTCGACGCTTCAGGCACAAGGATTTATTACGAAGAAATAGACAGCGATGCCAACTTGGGGAAAAGAACAATTCCCATGGGGACTTTTGCCCCGGGGATGTATTTTGTGAGGGTTTACGGCAACGGCAACTCACTTACAAAAAAATTTATCAAACTTTAAAAAACGCAGGTGAAAATGAAAGATTATCACTGGGAATTAATCGGAAAATACCTCGCCGGAGAGGCTGATGCCGGAGAGAAAAAAGAGCTGGAAACACTCCTTGCCGGCGATGAGGCCTTTGCCGCCGTTTTTGCCGAGGCCAAGCAGATATGGGATGATTCAAAATACGCGGGTACGCTTTTCAACAAGGAGCGCATCATTCAACTTCGCGACAAAAAAATCAAAAGAGCAAAGAAGCTTTCGTTTCGCAGACTGCTTCCCTATGCCGCCGTCTTGGCCGCCGTTTTAGTTGCCGTTTATTTTTTGTTTGCAAACAAGCAAAAACAAGTTGATTTATTTGCAAAGAACTCTGCCATAATCAATTATCAAATGCCCGACGGCTCCTTTGTCAGTTTGAAAAAGGGAGCGGAGATAAGCTACAATCAAGAATTTGACCGCAGCATAAAATTGATAAAAGGAGAGGCCTTTTTCAGCATAAAAAAAGACCACGGAAAAGGCTTTATAGTAAGCGCTCCCGACTACACCATCAACGTTTTGGGGACAAAATTCGATGTGAACACCAACAGCAAAAACACCACGGTAGTACTTGCCGAGGGAAAAATAAAACTGACCGCCTTTGGTGGTGAAAACGCAAAACAAGTTTTTATAAAGCCCGGAGAGAAAGCCCTTTACGACCGACGGAGCCGTAAACTTTCCTTGTCGGAAGTAAACCCCGCCGTTTATTATCTGTGGAAAGAAAAGCGCTTGGAGTTCAACAGGTTTTCCCTAAGCGATTTAAAAGAAGTTTTCAAGATATATTATCATAAAACGTTGATAATTAGAGATAAGCAGCTGTATAAAAGGCAAATAGGGGGCTCCGCTCCAACCGACGACGCGGGACTTATCGTCAAGGGGCTTTCCGAAATATTGCACAGAAACATAACGCAATCAAACGACACAATCATAATAGAATAAAGTATTAACCATTAAAAAACTTAGGATGAAAAGATTATTATTTTTAATGACTTTGATGCTCTTTTCCGTTTTATCAAAGGCCGTTTCGCCCTTTCTGATGGATCAGGAAGACCGCGCGAAATTTGAGAATACGGTAAAAGCCATTGAAGAAAAGTTCAATGTGTCAATCACTTACGATGCCGACGCATATGTGATTTTGACCGATGAAGAAGTGGCACAAATAAGCAAGGCCGGCAATATCGATTCGGCACTTTTGATGCTCACTTCGGGCAAGGGATTGAAATACAAAATGTTGCGCAAAGATTATTATGTCGTTTTCAAAAGCGACGATAAATCAAGCAACGCGGGGGTGATAAAATCGGCCCCGCCGCAAGGAAAAGAAAGAGTAATAAAAGGTAAAGTTACCGACAACAACGGCGAATCCTTACCCGGCGCCACCATCGTTGCCAAAAACAACACCGCCGTTCACGCCGTAACCGACATTGACGGAAATTTTACCATAACCGTCCCCGAGGGGGTTAACATTCTGATAGTTAGATATCTCGGCTTTCAAGAGAAGGAAGTTGATATCACGGGAAAGAGCTATCTGAATGTTAGTTTAGAGCCTACGGCACAGCAGCTAAAGACGGTTATTGTTTCGGGAGTGGCCGGCAAGACCTCCAAAGAAAATCTGACCATTACGGTCGATCATCTCAACGAGGCCGAGCTTAAAAAAGCACCCGCCACCTCCGCCTCAAGCATTTTGCAGGGAAAGGTGCCGGGAGTCGTTGTGGTTCAAACATCGGGACAGCCGGGTGTGGGCTCGGCAATAAGGATGCGCGGCGCCACGTCGATGATGGGAAACAACAAACCCCTGATAATCGTTGACGGAATTATGGTGCAAACATCCTTGGCCGACTTCAACTCCGACGACATAGAATCCATGGAGGTGGTGAAGGGAGCCGCCGCCTCGGCCCTTTACGGCTCGAAGGCTGCTGCCGGTGTTATCGTAATCACCACTAAAAGAGGGAGTAAGATGAAAGATTCCTACGAGGTGGTGGTGCGTAACGAGATAGGCACCTCGCGGCTTGCCAAATATATCGACCAAGCTACACACCACCCGTATAAGCTCGATACAAATTATCAGGATTATCCATACACCCGCTACGCTAACGTGGTTTACGACAGCGATGGCAACGTGATTAGCGGAAGCCGTACACTCACCGACTCGGCCTATGCCGACCAGCCTTATGCCGTGCTGAAAAATCATCAAAAAGAATTTTTTAAAAACGGAAATTATTTTACCAATTACGTGGGTGTAGCTACAAAATCGAAAAGCTCCAATCTGTTTTTCTCTTTTGAAAATCACCACAACGAAGGTATCATTTTTGCCACCGACGGATATACCCGCCGTAACTTCCGTTTCAACGCCGACACCAAAATAGGAAAGAGGATAAAGCTCTCTACATCAAACCTTTATATTAAATCTATTTCGGATAAACCGGGTTCCAACAGCAGCTTCTACGACCTGCTTTTCCTTAATCCCGATGTGGACCTTACTGCCGACAACGCCGACGGCAGCCCTTATAAAATCATACCCGACCCGTGGAGCATCAACGAAAACCCTTTGTATCCGCTTTATTATCGTGAACGCTCCAGCCGAAAAAGCACTTTTATGACAAACATAAAAGGCAAGGTTTTCATAACGGATTGGTTGAATTGGGATGCCAAATACAGCTACGAAATGTTCAACAAATATTACAACACCTACACTCCCAAAGGCTATTTGTACGGCGGCGGAGCCAATATTGACGGCAGCATATATATGGAGCAATACACAAACCGTTATCAAGTATTTCAAACGACTTTGAATTTTCAGAAAAAATTCGACGACCTTTTGGTAAAATCAAAGCTCAGTTATATGTACGAGGACGAAGGATATCGCGACTTTAGTGTTACGGGACGCGACTTCATCATTCCGAATATTCCGCAATTGAAAAATACCGACCCCACGAAATCGACGCTCAGCTCATACGACGGAACCATAAGAGCCATAGACTATTTCGGCATTGTTGACTTGAACTACAAAGACCGCTATTTGTTTTCGGGCTTGATACGGCGCGACGGCTCCTCCTTATTTGGCGCCAACCAACGCTGGCAAAATTATTACCGTATTGCGGGAGCTTACCGTATCACCCAAGACTTTAAAATACCGGGTGTTCAAGAGATGAAAATACGTGCCGCTTACGGCACATCGGGTTTGCGCCCGGGTTATTCCTGGCAATACGAAACCTATTATTTCAACAACGGAAAAGTATATCGCGACCAACTTGGCAACAAAAATCTGAAGCCTTCAGAGGCGCGTGAGTTGGAGTTTGCCCTCGATGCTTCTTTTCTGAAAATATTCGACTTTACGGCGAGCTACTCCATCACCAACACCATTGGAGCCTTTGCCAAAGTGCCTCTGCCCAGCCATTTGGGCTATCCGTACCAATGGCGTAACGTGGGCGATATGAAAGCAAATGTCATTGAGCTTTCGCTTGGTACTCAGGCGATTAAAAACAAAAATCACAACCTTTTCTTCCGTTTGAATTTCGATAAAATAAAACAGATGATGGTTAACTTGACCATACCTCCTTATTATACGGGACCGCACAGCGCTTATTACATAAATCCCGGCGAGGCTTTCGGAATCATTTACGGATATGACTGGGTGAGAAGCTTGGATGTGATGAAAAATCAGTTGCCCGACGGCAAAACCATCGACGATTACACCATTAACAGCGACGGTTATGTCATCTTAAAAGGCACCGAAGGCTCCACTTTGGAGAAAGCCATACCCTACGATGCCGACAACGACGGCAACCCCGACAAGGTAGCTATCGGCGACGGCAACCCCGATTTCCATATGAGTCTGGCCACAACATACAGCTTTAAAAACCTGAGTTTCTATATTTTACTCGACTGGAAACAAGGTGGCGACGTGTACAACTACACGCATCAATACACTTTCCGCGACGGGCGCGCCATCGAATTCGACCAATTCGGAAAACCCGAAAACGAAAAGAAAAGCGTCGGTTATTACAGCAATTTCTATAAGCAGTCCATCAATTCGTATTTTGTCGAAGACGGCACTTATCTGAAATTCAGAGAAATATCCGTATTTTATACCCTAAAACCCAAAGTTTGGAACGGATTTTTCAAAGCCATAAAATTCGGAATAGTCGGACGTAACGTCTTTACGTTTACAAAATACAGCGGTTATGACCCGGAGGTGGCTTCTTCCGGCGATTTGACAACTTTTGCCTTCGACGATTTCGGCTATCCTAACTTCAGGACGATTTCGGCATCATTGGAATTCAGGTTTTAATATAAAAAACATAACACTATGAAAAACAAGATATTATACACGGCTTTATTGATTTTGGTTCTCACGGCGGGATGTACTAAAAAACTCGAAGTGGAAAACCAGACAAATCCCGATATCGAGGATATTTACTCCGACCCGCAATCGGTTTACGGGGTGGCAGCATCATTATTTTTCAACTGGTACATAAATGCCCAAACGCACAGCTGGTCGCCGGCAATGTCGATGATGACCATGGCAGACCAAGGGACAAGCTCGTGGCTCAACAGCGGTATGTACGACCTGTCGTCGGAGCCCCGCGACCCCTTCGACAATTCGGAAAGCTACCGCTACGCTTATATCTTCGAACATTACTGGGAGAAACTCTACTCAACATTAAGCACTTCAAACGACATACTGACGGTTATTGCCAAAGGCATGGAGATAGGCGACAACGGTGAAGA
>CAZPGC010000002.1:28293-33876 GCA_964585875.1 uncultured Prolixibacteraceae bacterium
GTTTACAATTCAAGAAATTCTACGGAAAACAATGCCGTCAACTGGCAAAAGGTTCTCGATTATGCTAATCAAGGTATAAGCTCCGATTTCGAGATATATATGGATAACGTAAACTGGAAAAACTGGGTTTATCACTACACCTACGAACGCGACGACTGGGTAAGAGTCGATGCGCGAATCATTCATTTGATGGACAGCAACTACCCTTGGCGTCTTACCAACGGCAGTGACCCGGGCGTGGCAACATCGGCCGACCACCGTTTGCAAACCGACTTCACCCACGACAACGTTTGTCCTTTCAAACCCGACAGAGGCTATTATCATTTTTCGTACTACCTCTACACAAGGCTCAACTACACCTTTTCGAACCCCGATTGGTTTCCCGAATTTTATCTTAACGAGTTGAACCTCATAAAAGCCGAAGCCAACGTTCATCTCGGTGATTTGAGCAAAGCCGTTACGCTGGTAAATAACAGCGACCGCACCACACGGGGCAACTTGCCGTCCCTGTCGTCGTCGGCTACGGCTCAACAAATCCTCGATGCCATTTTCTACGAACGCGATGTGGAATTATTTGTGGCCGGTTTCGGCACCGATTTCTACGATATGCGCCGCAGGGATATGCTGCAAAAGGGCACCATGCTGCATTTTCCCATACCGGCTAAAGAGCTCAACACCATGGGGTTACCCATATATACCTTCGGTGGTGAAGCCAATGCCGACGGGATAAACACCTCCAATGGAGGCTGGTTTCCGGCAAAATAATTTGCAAGCTTGTATTTTGATTAAAATTAAATGAATAATGAAAAATAAGATTTTGAAAAGTGTCGTCTTGTCGGCACTTATGATTCTGATTTTTTCCGTAAAATCCACGGCTTGTACGGTGGCCGTTGTTTCGGGAAAATACACCAAAGACGGGCGCCCGTTGCTGTGGAAAAATCGCGACACTTGGGCTGTCAACAACCGAATAATGTATTTCAAAGGAGACAAGTACGAATATATGGGGCTTGTTAACTCCCACGATGTCAAAGGGAAAAGCGTATGGATAGGACAAAACAGCGCCGGCTTTGCCATAATGAATTCCGCCTCTTACAACCTCAATCTCGGCGACACTGCCAAGCTCAGCGGATTGGAAGGCAAGCTCATAAAAAAGGCTTTGGCGGAATGCGGCAGCGTTGACGATTTCGAGAAAATGCTCGATGCTTTGCCCAAGCCCACACGCTTGGAAGCCAACTTCGGAGTGATTGACGCCCACGGCGGTGCCGCCATGTTTGAGGTAAGCAACAGAGGCTATGTGAAATTCGACGCCAACGACCCCAAGGTGGCTCCCTTCGGCTATATCATAAGGGCAAACTATTCATTCACAGGAAGTTTCGGGCCGGAAAGCAGTGGTTACATACGCTACAACACAGCCAACAAACTTTTTTACGATGCCATGGCCACCAACAGTTTTGATGCGCAATTTATCATTCGCGACGTAACACGCTGCCTGCAACATTCGCTCACCGGTGCCGACCTTTACAAAGATTACGGCTCGGTGGCGCCCAACACCCCCACCTACACTTTCTTCCACGATTTTATTCCGCGACGCAGCAGCGCCTCCTCTTGTGTTATTCAGGGTGTTAAAGACGGCGAAGACCCCGAATATTCAACCCTGTGGTCGGTGGTGGGTTTTCCGCTCACTTCCATCGTTGTGCCCACGTGGATAAAAGGAAAGGACAATTTTCCGCAGGTGCTTAAACGCGATGAAAAACTGAAGGACTCTCCCGTTTGCAACGCTGCTCTCACACTTAAGAAACAGGTATTTCCCATTCGTTGGGGCAAATATGCTTCAAAATATTATATGAACATAAACGCCTTGGTCAATTCGCAAAATACAGGCATAGTCCAAAAGATAGAACCCTATGAAAATCAGATATTTGAAATGACAAATAAGCAATTGGACAAGTGGCGTGCCGAGGGCATGAAAGAAAGCGAAATAAAAGATTTTTACGGAAAAATAAACGATTTGGTAAAGCAAATGTATTTCAAGGAATTTGGGTTGAGACTTTAGTTGTTAGTAGTTGAAGACTCGTAGTGGTTATAGATGTTTGGTAGGTTAAAAGCGGCTCGATTCCGGGTCGCTTTTTTTGTTTTAGAAAAAAACCGATAATTGACAATTTATTAGTTATTTTGTCATCCGGTTTTTTGCCCTGAATTTGCCGGTGTGTTTGCCGGATGAGATTTGTTTCTTTCGACGGGGTTTTAAAAACAAAACAGCATATCGATTTAGTGTTGTTTTTTATTGTAAATAACTAAATTACAAAGCATTATGTTAAATTTTTTAACAAATTTTTTTGGAAAAAAATCCGATAAGGATATAAAAAAGATACTTCCCATTCTACGTAAAATCAAGGAAGCCGAAAAGCATATCGACCAACTGAGCAACGATGAATTGCGTGCCAAAACCTTGGAATTTAAGGAGATTATCAAGGAAAGAATAAAGGAAGAGCAGGCCGAAATCGACAAAATGAAGTCTCGCATCGAGAATGATGCCGAGATGGATATCGACGAAAAGGAAAAATATTGGAACAAAATAGACAAGCTGGAGGAAGAAATCACAGGAAAGATAGAAGTGGTGCTCAACGAGATACTTCCCGAGGCTTTTGCCGTAATGCGTGTTACCGCCCGCCGCTTTAAAGAGAATGATATTGTGGAGGTTACGGCCACTGACCACGACCGCGAGCTGGCCGCCAAACTCGATAACGTAAACATCGTGGGTGACAAAGCTCAATATTCCAACGAATGGATGGCCGGCGGTAACCTCATAAAATGGGATATGGTGCATTACGATGTGCAGCTCATCGGTGGCATTGTCTTGCATGAAGGTAAGATAGCCGAGATGGCCACCGGTGAAGGTAAAACGCTGGTAGCCACGCTGCCCGTTTACCTTAACGCACTTCCCGGCAGGGGTGTCCACGTGGTTACCGTCAACGATTATCTCGCTAAGCGTGACTCGGAATGGATGGGCATGCTGATGGAGTTTCACGGCCTTAAAGTTGACACAATCGACAAACACGAGCCCCACAGCGAAGCACGTCGCGCGGCCTATCTTGCCGACGTAACCTACGGCACCAACAACGAATTCGGCTTTGATTACCTGCGCGACAACATGGCTACCGAGCCGAACGAACTGGTGCAAAGGCCTCATAACTACACCATTGTGGATGAGGTTGACTCCGTTTTGATTGACGATGCCCGTACACCTCTCATCATTTCGGGACCCACACCCAAAGGCGATTCGCAAGAATTTGACGCTCTGAAACCTTACGTTGAGGCGCTTTATCAAAAGCAACGCAAGCTCGTCAACGGCATTCTGGCGGAAGCCAAACGCCTGCTTAAAGATGCCGGAGGAAACAAGGACAAAGAAAAGGAAGGCTTTAAACTTCTTTTCAGAGCCTACCGCGGTTTGCCCAAAAGCAAGGCTCTCATCAAATTTTTGAGTGAACCCGGGATAAAAGCCGGCTTGCAAAAGACAGAGAACTTCTACATGGCCGAGCAGATGAAAAACATGCACATCATCGACGATGAGTTGTACTTTGTAATAGAAGAAAAACAGAACTCCATTGAGCTGACGGATAAAGGTCTCGACCTGATAACGGAAATGACCGGCGACCCCGAGTTTTACATCTTGCCCGACATGGGCACCATAATGGCAGAGCTGGAAAACTCCGGCTTGTCGCCCCAAGAAAAGGCCGAACGCAAAAGCGAATTGCTTCGCGACTATTCCATAAAAACCGAGCGTGTTCACACTATGAATCAGCTCTTTAAGGCCTACACTCTCTTCGAGCGTGATGTGGAATACGTGGTGATGGACAACAAAATAAAAATTGTTGACGAGCAAACGGGACGTATCCTCGAGGGACGTCGTTATTCCGAAGGGCTGCATCAGGCAATAGAAGCCAAGGAAAACGTGAAGATAGAAGCAGCCACGCAGACCTATGCCACCATCACGCTGCAAAACTATTTCAGGATGTACAACAAGCTGGCGGGTATGACGGGTACTGCCGAAACCGAAGCCGGCGAATTTTGGGACATCTACAAACTCGACGTCACCGTAATTCCCACCAACAAACCCGTGATTCGCGACGACCGTGAAGACCTTGTGTATAAGACCGTTCGTGAAAAATACAACGCCGTAATCGATGAAATAGTCAACCTTGTAAATCAAGGGCGCCCCGTGCTTGTGGGCACCACAAGTGTAGAGATATCGGAGTTGCTGAGCCGTATGTTGCAGCGGAAGAAAATAAAGCATAATGTGCTGAATGCCAAGCTGCACCAACGTGAGGCCGAAATCGTTGCCGAAGCCGGTAAGGCGGGCACGGTGACCATAGCCACCAACATGGCGGGACGTGGTACCGACATAAAATTGGGACCCGGCGTTAAGGAAAAAGGCGGTTTGGCCATCATTGGCACCGAGCGTCACGAGTCGCGGCGCGTTGACCGTCAGTTGAGAGGTCGTGCCGGACGTCAGGGCGACCCGGGCTCTTCGCAGTTTTACGTTTCGCTGGAAGACAACCTGATGAGGCTCTTCGGCTCGGAGCGTATTGCCAAAATTATGGACCGTCTCGGCCTCAAAGAAGGCGAGGTGATTCAGCATTCCATGATTTCGAAATCCATCGAAAGGGCTCAGCGCAAGGTGGAAGAAAACAACTTCGGCATTCGTAAACGGCTGCTGGAATACGACGACGTGATGAATGCACAGCGTGAGGTTATTTACAAAAAACGTCGCCACGCCCTCTACGGCGAACGGCTGTCGCTCGACATTGCCAATATGATGTACGACCTTACCGACAGCATAGTCAATGAAAACATGGAAACGGGTGATTTTCAGAACTTTGAAATGGATTTAATAAGCAACTTCGCCATTCAATCACCCGTTGAAGAAGCTGAATTTCTGCAATCGAAACCTCAGCCTTTGATAGACAAAATATACGAGCAAGTCTATGCCAACTACTTGAAGAAGTCGGAGAAAATAGCACGGCAGACCTTCCCCGTTATAGAGGATGTTTATCAGACACAATCGGCACAATATACCAACATAGCCATTCCCATGACCGACGGCATAAAGACGCTGAACGTGATAGCAAATCTGGAAAGAGCTCACAAAACCGGCGGAAAATCCGTTATTACCGACACCGAGAAAATCATCACCTTGAAATTTATCGACGACGCGTGGAAGGAGCATCTGCGCGAAATGGATGATTTGAAACAGTCGGTGCAAAATGCTTCTTACGAGCAAAAAGACCCCTTGCTGATTTATAAATTCGAGTCTTTCGAGTTGTTTAAAACAATGATAAACAAACTCAACAGCGACATAATCTCTTTCTTGATGAAGTGCGATTTGCCTGAAAATAAGGAAGTTGAAGTGCAATCGGTATTCGAGCCGGCGGGTATGGACTTCAGCAAACTGAAAACAGGACGTACCGAAGTGGGCGGAGGCAACGATGCTAACAAATTCGGTCACGACACCCAACAAAGGCAGATAACACAACCGATAAAAGTGGAAAAGAAAGTGGGACGCAACGACCCCTGTCCTTGCGG
>CAZPGC010000002.1:33976-62270 GCA_964585875.1 uncultured Prolixibacteraceae bacterium
CTATTGACTGCAATCATATACCGGGGCGAGCATTTGGGACTTAAAACCGCAGGTGAAACCTTTATTTTAATTGCTTTGGCAGGAGCTCTCTTGTCTTTTGCCGGATATATTCTCTACAATATAAACGGAAAAGAACTGTGGAAGACAGTGGCAAGGTCGCTATATATTGCTCATTTTGCGGCTGTTATAGGAGCCGGAGTTGTCTTGTTTCTCGCACTTTTCGGTTTACGGTACGAGTTTTCATACGTGTGGCAGCATACGGCGTCGTATCTCGACACCAAATATATAGTTTCCGCTTTTTGGGCGGGGCAGGAGGGTAGTTTCTTGCTGTGGGTTTTCTTCGAAGCACTGCTGGGGCTTGTGGCTATGGGCACTTCCAAGAGTTACGAAAGCTACATCATGCCGGTGATTGCCGTTGCTCAATTTTTCCTCACCACTATGGTGTGGGGCGTTAAGCTCGGCAATTTCGTGATAGGACAAAATCCCTTTTTGCTTATGCGAGAGGAGGCCACCAATTTGGGTGCCGAATTTTTCAAAAACCCCGATTATCTATCGAAGATTGTTGACGGCAACGGCATCAATCCGCTGTTGGAAAACATTTGGATGGTAACACATCCACCCTTGTTGTTTTTGGGTTATTCGGCAGCTGCCATTCCCTTTGCTTATGCCGTTGCGGCATTGTGGAAGGGTGATTTCAAGACTTGGCTGAAACCGGCCATGCCTTGGGTAATCTTCACCATGATAAGTCTTGGCGGCGGAATTTTGCTCGGTGGTGCTTGGGCATACGAATCGTTGACATTCGGCGGTTTCTGGGCATGGGACCCCGTGGAGAATGCTTCGCTTATCCCTTGGCTTTTTGTGGTGGCAGCCTTTCACATGATGATTCTCAACCGCAAACGCAACCACTCCTATTCGCTCAGCTTTCTTTTCATCATAATTGCCTATATCTTTGTGGTTTACGCCTCATATTTGACGCGCAGCGGTGTCTTGGGAGAAACTTCGGCGCATGCTTTTGGCAACAACGGACTATCGGCACAGATGGTCATCATAATTTTACTTACCATAGCCGTTTCGCTTTTCCTTTATTTCAGAAATATCAAAAAATTTCCCGCTGCCGGCCAAGACAGGTTTTTCAGCCGCGAATTTTGGATGTATCTCGGCTCCCTTATTTTGGTGCTGTCTGCCTTTCAGGTATTTGCGGCTACCTCAATCCCTGTTTTCAACAAGGTACTCGGCACACATATAGCTCCACCGGCCGACCCTACGGCTTTTTATAACAAGTGGCAACTTCCTTTTGCTGTCGCCATTGTGCTGCTAATTGGCGGCTCGCTTGTTTTGCGTTACGGCAAAAACAACGAAAAAGAACTTTTCAAAAGATTTACCTATGTTTTCGGTGCGGCGGTGCTCTTGTTTTTCGGTGAAATTTTTCTTTTTAAAGTAAGCGGCTGGAGCTTTCTGCTGTTTTTGTTGTTTATAAATTTTGCGCTGACAGCCTCGGTTTATCTGCTTTTCAGCTCCAAAATAAAGATGCAAACCTTGGCAAATTCTCTATCACATCTCGGTTTTGCCATTTTCCTGCTCGGTGTTTTGGCGGCCTTTTCCAATGCCGAAATTATCAGCAAGAACACAAGTCGTTATGACCTCGGCGACAGCAAATCGAACAACGAAAATCAAGTGTTGTTTAAGGGAAAAGCCGAGAAACTCGGTGATTATTATGTGGTTTACGACAGCCTTTCGCACCATAAAAACTACTTGCACTACACGGTTAAGTTTTTCAAAGACAGCGCTTTGACATCGGAGGCTTTTTCCATTCATCCCGACATAAACATAAACAGCCGGATGGGAAACGTTTACAACCCCTCAACACATCACACCCTCTCCAAAGATATTTTCACCTATATCACTTATGCCAATATCGAGGCCGATTATAATGATTATAAATATCTTACGGTGCTCGATAAGGAGATTAAAAAAGGCGACAGCGTGAAATTTTCCTTGGGAAAAATTATTTTTAAAGGGACAAAACTCGACAATGCCGGCGACAGCATAGACATCAACAACATCAGCATAGAAGCAGCCTTCGATTTTATCAATATTTTTGGCGACACCTTACCCTTGAAAGCCTTTTACATAATCGAAAACGGGAAGAGAAAATATCAAGACGCGTCCCTTGAAAACGGACGTTATCTGCTGCGTTTCAATGATATATCAACAAAACCCGAAACCATCCATATGGGGCTTTACAAAAAACGCAAGGTTTTTATAGTGATAAAATCGACGGTTTTTCCTTGGATAAGCCTTTTGCTTATCGGAGGTTTTATTATGTTTTCGGGGCTGATTATTTCCTTTTTCAGGTTTACTATGGCGAAAGCACAGAAAACACAGCTTCAGTAATTTAATTTTTGCAGAGTTTTCTAAGAGACACTAAAAAGTGTTTGTCTATAAAGTTCTTGATTTCTACAAAAACAAAGATTATTGCCGGATTTTTTATCAGTTGTAAATCATCAAACAACTTTTTATTAGTGCACCGTGTCGGTACCCGACTTATTCACGACTTGTTAATTTCCGAAGATTTTTCGGTGGATTGTCATTACCCGTCGAGACTATTTATCGACTCGTCTTAAATGCTCAATACCAATCAGTTAAAATCATAAAAAACATCAAAGCAAACATAAAGGAAAAGAGTATTAATCTGCTACTACTCAAAACAAATGTTTTTTGGTAAAAGTTGATTCGTGTATGAAACAAATTTTGTATATTTGCGTTTAATAATATATATTATCATTTAACAAAATATGGAGGTATAAAATGCTAGCGGAAAAAGAAAAAACCAGAACAGCTGCGGAACGCTATGAAGAGCTTAAACGAATTCTGGGACGAAGGTATATTAAATCGGAAATTGAAAGCCCCTTTGATTTCATAACTATTGCAAATAAAGGATTAAGTTCTAGTGTCATTCTTAATTTCAGAAAACATTTTAATATCTCTCGTGAGTTGACAGCAGAACTATTAAATATTTCCGAACCCACTATTTACAGGTGGATTCGCAGTAATAATAAGTTAAAAAGAAATTATTCAATACAATTATTAGAATTGGCCGAGTTATTTCTTTATGGAGTGGAAGTTTTTGAAAACAAGGAATATTTTTTCAAATGGCTTGAACTACCAAACACGGCACTTGGCGGTTTGGAACCAAAGGAATTATTGGAGGTGCCCGGCGGTGTATCCAAGGTTAGGGATTTATTAGGAAGAATTGAGTATGGAGTTTATAGTTAAGCCATATGATTGTATATAGGATAACCAAAAGCAGTAGGGCTCCGGACATTAGTGGACATGGGGCTTCCATTTATCCCGGAAGATGGAATAAAAAAGGAATGCCGGTTTTATATACAAGCGAAAGTAAAGAAATAGCCCTACTTGAAAACATAGTCCACATTCCTCCAATGATAACTCCAAAGTTAGATATTTTGACTATTGAAATTCCCGATGATTCTTTAACCGTATTAACGCCTGAAGATTTACCTCCAAATTGGTACAATTTTCCGGCTCCGACAGTACTTTCGGATATAGGTCAAAGATGGTTCGATACAGGGGAAACGTTAGGGCTAAAGGTGCCAAGTAGTATAATACACTCAGCCAATAATATTATTCTTAATTGTAGCCATAAAGATTATCAAAAAGTAAGAATTCTCAGTCAAAAGAAATTCTATTTTGATTCCAGATTGCGCAAATAGTGTCTCTTAGAAAACTATCAAATCTTCACAAAACGAGAGATTTTGGATGAGATTTTTATTTTTCCGAGACGAGGTGATGCCTTAGTATCAGCGAGTTGAGGAAAATGTAAATATCGCCGAAAGATCCGTTTTTGCTTTTTGCAGAGTTTTCTAAGAGACACTAAATATGTTCCAACCCGCTAAAATTGAAAATAAATAAATGGCTGCATTTCCGCTGAAATGGATTGATAAATGATAAAGACCACCAGGGCGAAGATAAAGGCTTGAGTTACAAAGTGTTGTTTTATAAACCAATTGCGATAGCGGTCTTTGATGCTGTAGGGCAACCAGTGAAAAACGTAGCCGATAAGCATCACGATAAAGACATTCTTGTATCCGGCAATTACCTGAGGCACAACAGATAAGGACATTTGACCGAATATCTGATGCAGCATTCCGTTTACTACTTCCATGCTGTCGGAGCGGAAAAATACGCGTGTAAAGGTGATAAAGGTAAAAGTCAAAGCAATCTTCCACAGATTTATCGCAAAATTGTTTTTGTTTTCCCAAGGGCTTACCTTTCTCCAGAATTTGTAAATCACCAAACCAAGACCGTTAAGTCCGCCCCAAATTACAAACTGCCAGCTTGCACCGTGCCACAGTCCGCCGAGTAACATGGTGAGCATCAGGTTTATATTGGTGTTTATGCCTTTTTTAAACTTTGGAAAACGTCGTGCCAAAATTATGGAAAGAGCGGTGAGCACGGCAAAGAGTGCCGCAAGGCGCAAATCGGCCGACAGCAAAATGATGAAAAAAAGTATCACCGTCAGGCTGATGTAGCTGAAAGCTGAGCCTCCCCTGTTGCCTCCCATGGGAATGTAAAGATAATCTTTGAGCCACGACGAAAGCGAGATATGCCAGCGTTTCCAAAATTCGCCCACGTTTTTTGCCTTGTAGGGTGAGTCGAAGTTTTTGGGCAGACGAAAGCCCAGCAAAAGCGCCGTGCCTATGGCTATGTCGGTGTAGCCCGAGAAATCGACGTAAACCTGCAAAGAGTATCCGAAAAGAGCCATCAGATTCTCGAAACCCGTGTAGTGCAAGGGCATGGCGAAAACCCTGTCAACGAAATTCACGGCTATGAAGTCGCCGATGAAAATCTTTTTAACCAAACCTTTTATTATCCAAAAGACGGCAAGACCGAATTCGGCTTTGCTAAGGCTGAAGTCTTTATACATCTGAGGGATAAACTGCGAAGCCCTGACGATGGGGCCCGCCACAAGTTGGGGAAAGAAACTCACGTAAAAACCGAAGTCGATAAGGTTGTTAACGGGCTTTAAATCACCACGATATACATCTATCGAGTAGCTGATGGTTTGAAAGGTGTAAAACGAAATTCCCACAGGAAGCAGAATTTGGTCAACGGCAAAATGAGTGCCCGTAGCGGCGTTTGCCCACTGCGCCAAAACGTTGCTGACGTGAAAGTGTGTGTGGAAAAAAGCGTTGAAACTGTCAACAAAAAAGTAGGAATATTTGAAATAAACGAGCAAGCCCAGATTGATGGTAACGCTGAGGGCTATCAACAGTTTTTGCTTTAGCTTCGATTTGGAATGATAGACCCATTTGCCTATAAAATAGTCGGTTAGCGTGGAGAAGATGAGAATGAAAAAGAAAAAACCGCTGGACTTGTAGTAAAAAAACAGGCTCACGACAAAGAGGTAGCCCGAACGAATTGTGCGATTTTTTGCCCTATATAATAAGGAGTAGCCGAAGAGCACCACAGCGTAAAAAAACCAAAAGGAATAGCGCGTAAAAATCAAGGGGCTGTTTTCGTGATACTGCAATATGTTCCTCAAAATTTCGTCCACAAGTCTTATCTTTTGCTTAGTTCTTTATTATGTTTTATCTCGCCGAGCTGCCCCGTTTGAAGCCAATTGCCCCATGAGCGTATTATGGCATCGAAAAACAAATCGCCGAGCAAGATATAACCCTCACGGGTGAAATGTATCTTGTCGCGGCGCGCCAAACCTGCTCTTTTCCAGTAAACTATGGAGTTTAAGCCGCCCATTATCTCAAACATATCCCACAAGGCCGCCTTGTGATTTTCGGCCAGTCTTTTCATCGATTCTTCTACCTTTATACCGTTTCGATTCACATATCGCCGGTACAGATAGCTGTCGTTGTTGGTGGCGAAAATTATTGCGGCATCGGGATTGGCTTTCAGCACCCTTTCCACAAGCGTGTCGTAATTCAACTCGTATTGCCGTTGGCTGAATCTGCGTCCGTAGGCATCGTTGATGCCGAGCCCGAAAATTACCAAATCGGGTTTCAGCGTGGCCAACTGTTGCTCAAATCTGTTGCAACGCAAAAACGAAACGGTGGAAGCTCCATTGATGCCGAGGTTATGATACACAATGCCCGGAGCGCCTGTTTCGAGATTCATCCCGTAAAGTTCAAAATCGCTTTGCAGACTGTCGGTTTTCACGAAAAAAATTTCGAGGCTGTCAACATAGCGTGTCAGGAAAAACTCGGTATAGTCCTCTTGTGGCCTTTCTATAATGCTGTCAATCAGCGCACTGTCGATTTTTATGCTAAAAGACAGGCTGTCGCAACGGTGATAAATCTTAATGCGGTTGAAGTCGTATTTTATCTCGTTTTCGGGTTCAAAAAGCAGGGTCAAAGAGCTTATGCTGTCGTTGGTAAGGGCACTTATTCCTCCCATTCCCAGCGCGCAAAACCTGTCTTTTTCCACGTTACGGCAGGTAGTCCATTTTCCCGTGTAACGAAAATAATAGCCGTAGGGCGTGTTGGTGTGTGCCAATCTGTAAGGAAACACAAAACCGCGTCCGGCATTCAGCCCGCCGGCAAAACTCTGAAAACGCTTGCGCATCTCGCCTGTGAACATATCGGCTTGGATGTGCGAACCTCCGACGCTGACGATATTTATTTGTCCTTTTCCTTGAAACACAAGGGTATCCAAACGTTTGTAAAATTTCTCCAAATTGGGCGAGCCCTTAAAAACTTCCACCTTGTTGCTGTCGTAGTTGATGAAATTATAACGGCTTATTTCAAAGGGATATTCGGCATATTGGGCTTGTAATTTTACAAAGGAAAAAACCTGAAGGAACAGCAATGCCCCAAGAATAAAGCCGAGATATTTCGAAGGAAAAAACTTTAAATTTTCTCCGCCGAAAGACGTTCTTTTGTCGGATTTATTCACTTTGTAACTCATTGTCTTTTAGGTTTTTCCTTCGCTTTTTCAAATTTCTTACCCACCAATTCCAGCATCAATGCGTTATAAAACATATTGGCTATCAGCTTGGAGCCTTTGACCGTAAAATGTGCATAATCGGGTGATGCCAACGGCGGGTCGGCGTTCACCCAAGAAGGCATGGAGTTGTGACCGCCCATGGCAGCATACATGTCCCAATAGCAGAATCCCGCCTTCAAAGTAACTTCCCGCATTTTGTCCACAAGCAGCGGAAGATAGTCATAGGTGATGAATTTCTCGCCGGATTTGTACGACATGTCCGAGGGACCTATCACCACAATGCTGACCTCGGGCACCATTTTTTTCAAGCGCATCAGCTGAGCGTAAAACCATCTTGTATAGCGCTCTACGGTGAGGGTGTCGTGGGTGTAGGGCATCACATTGCCGCCGAATTGCAGTATGAACATCTTCACGTTCAGGTCTTTATACATTCCCGCAAGTTGAGCGTAATCAATTCTTGTGAAAAATGTTCCCGGGGAACCCCGCAGACCGATATTGTCAATGTCAACACCGTGAGTGTCGCTTAAGTCGATGGCATAGATATCGGGACTGTCGTAGCCGCTGAACCGCAGGGTTACGTTGTCGGAATATTGCGGAAATGTGTAAGTGAATTTGTGGTATTTTGTGCCGGCGGCGAGGCTGTCAACGGCAAGCGTAAGGCTGTCGCTAATAACTTCAATGCGTGTTTTTGTCCTTGCATTGCCGTAGTAAAGGCTTACACGCCTGAATTTTCTTACTTCGGGGTAGCCGTAGCGCGCTTTCGACAGGCTGACGGAAGCCTTGTAAACGATGCTGTCGTTAGGGGGCAGGCTGTCGTTTGCAAGAGGGGCAAAGCGCGAGAAGGAGGCGAGCATGCCGTAGCGCTTGTGTTTTACCAGAGTGTCGGGTTTTGTAAAAGTTGTAAAGCGTTGCCAATTGCCTGTGTTGCTTTGCGTTACCGAATAATGTTCGCCGTAGGGCTGAATGGCGGGCATCAGTCCGGGGCCGCGACCGCCGAAACGTTGTTGCAACTTATGCCTTATAAAAGAGGTGATGCGTCCGCGCTCTATTTGCGAATCGCCGTAGTGCATTATCCTTATCTGATTTTTCTTGTATTTGGCGCCGCGCAGCAGAGCGAAAAAGGCTTGGAGATTGGCCTTGCCTTCTTCGTTATAATCCAGTGGCTGAACGGCGGCGGCAAGCTCCTCCGCGGTAATTGCCGTGCCGACGCTGTCTTGCTCCCCGCCGTCGAGAGTATCGACATTCGAAGGAGTCATATCCAAAACGTCGGGGAGAGAGTCGGGATTGGCCTGCACGTCCACAATATTGCTGATGTCGGCATATTTTACCGTATCGCGACCCAACATATCGTTGATGCTTAACATTTTCAGTTTAAAGCCCCACAAGTCTATCCCTCCTTTGGGAATGAAAAGCACGGCAGGCAGCAGAAAGGCTCCCGTAAGAAGGAAAAAAAGCAATATTTTGCCGGGTTTCATCATCTCATCTTCTTGATTTTCAGTTTGGTACCCGGACGTATCTTGCGCGGGTCTTTTATGTTGTTCCAACGCAAAATGTCGTCGGCTGAAATGCCCGGATATCTTTTGGCGATTATGTAAGGCGACTCACCCTCTTTGACGGTGTACCAGAAAAAGTCTTTGCCGAGTTTCACTTCCTCGGCGGGTTTTGAAGCTCTTTGAGAGCTCGATACTCCGGCGAGTTTCTGTTTTTGCGAGAAACTCATTTTGTCGATTTTTCGATAATAGGAAGCCTTATTTTTCGGCACGTAAATTTTCAGTTTCTTTCCTATTTGAATGCGTCGCGGGTTGTAGATGTTGTTCCAGTCTTCGAGTTGAGTGATTGAAACATCGAACCAATCGGCCACAAACCCCAAGTTGTCGCCACTTTTTATGTGGTAATAAACGAGTGTCGAGTTTTCGGGGATTTCCTCTCTTGCGGGTTTGGCCCAATGGCGTCCTTTTGGCGGCGGCGGCAAAATAACCCTTTGGTGCAGACTGAAAAGCAGGCTGTCTTTATACGAATATATCGAGTCTTCGTAGAGGTTGAATTTTTCGAGATTTCCCTGCGGCAGCAAAATTTTGTAAACCCTGTTTATCGCCGGCACAATGTCGTATTTGTAAACGGGATTAAGAAAGCGTATTTCGTCGATATCGAGTTTTAAAATATCGGCTACTTGCGTGAAATGCAAACGTTTGGATACTTCCACCGTGTCGGTAGGGGGATTATAATTCAGCAAATAATCGTGTTTTCGGCTTGCCGCAAAAAGAATTGAAGCCGCCAAGGCGTCGTTTACATCGCGCCCGAAATAGGGTAAGGAGCTGTAAATCAGATAAAAATCCACTTGGTCTCCGTTTCTGTAAATGGCCTTGTTTACGTTTGCCGGGCCGCAGGTGTAGGCGGCAAGCGTGAGCGGCCAATTGCCGTAAATTTGGTAGAGTCTGGCAAGGGTTTTGGCAGCGGCAGCCGATTCTTTCTCCGCATCGAGTCTCTCGTCAACATAGCTGTCGATTTGCAAAGCGTATTTCCTGCCCCACGAGTAGGGCAGCTGCCAAAATCCCGCACCGCCGGTATAACTCCTTATTTTATTGTTCATTGCCGAAAGGGCAAAAGGAAGATAAGAAAGGGCTGAGGGCAGATTTTCTTTTTTCAAAGCCGCCGCAAATACCGGACGATAGTGCTCGTAAAGAGCAAATGCCATATCGGTTTTGTCGCCGTTTTGTTCATATTTTTTTAGAATTTCCGATGTTCTTGCGGTAACGCGCAGTCCGTTTAAACCGCTTTCTTTCAGCAGCTTATCCTTATTTTCCTTTGAAGAAATGTCGGCTACGGCAGAGGCCTCCCGCGATTTTTTTTCTATTTTATTCCAAATCCATTCTTTCGACAAACTGTCCACAGCCTTCTGCCAAAACGAAGGATAGTAATTTGCGCTGTCGGGATAATATTTTATGTCGGCATATTGTCCCGAAGCTGTTACTGCGATAGAAATCAGTGCCATAAACACCGAAAACACTTGTGTTTTTCCCATAAATCTCATTTTCACAGGGCAAAAATATCCATTATCTCCGATTTCAAAATGCGGGATTCAAGCAGTTATCAACAACGAAATGTTGTTTGTTTTTTTATGTCGAAAAAAGATGGTTTTCCATAGTGGCTGTGTTAAATTTAAAAAAATCGTCTTTTCCGAAAACGGGAAACGGGGTGCGAATCGTTAATTATCGATGATTTTACGAGAAAGGGCTTCTTATTTTTCATGGAAAAACAAAGGGGTGTTTAGATTTTGAAATCAGCATAAAATGCTGATATTCCGCATTATATATATTGCAGTGTTTTGGTAAATCAAGATTTCGACAGAAAAAAACGGCAGCTCTTTTTCGGAATAATTTGAATTTGTGTGTTTCATAAAGATAAATTTGGCGCTGTTAGTTCGATTTTTATTACCAAAGAAACGGGGAAAACGTTCACATTTATTTTTTTTGACGAAGATATTTGCTCATAAAATCTTCATTTAGTGGTTGATTGCATTTTGAAGGAAAGGCCGGTCCCCAACCGGTCGCGCCGGATGTATAGCCGGCAGTATTCCTGGTTTAAGGGTCGCGCTTGCGCGGCCCTTTTTACTTTTGAGATTATTTGGGAAATCAATCCCCCGTGCTATTTCATTTTCTATTACTTTTGGCTTATGCTTTTCAGTGAAATAATAGGACATACCGACTTGAAAAACAAGCTGATAGAAACCGTAAAGGAAAACCGTATCAGCCACACTTTGATGTTTTACGGCCAAGAGGGTTCCGAAAATCTCAGTTTGGCCATTGCCTATGCCCGGTATATTTCGTGTACCAACAAGCAGGATTTTCCGGCAGGTGAAGACTTGATTGGCGACAGTTGCGGCGAATGCCCTTCGTGCAAAAAATATAACAACCTGGCGCATCCCGACCTTAATTTTATTTTTCCGGTGGCAAACACCAAAGAGCACAAGAGCAAACCCGTGAGCTCCATGTTTATGAACTATTGGAGAGAGCTGGTGGCCGAAAAGCACGGCTATGTTACCGAGAGCGAGTGGTATGCCAAGATTGGCATAGAGAACAAACAGGGGCGTATCGGCGTTGACGATGCCAATGAGATAAATCGTTTGGCTTCGCAAACTCCGTACGAATCGCCTTACAACATCATAATAATTTGGATGGTGGAGAAACTCTATCATGCCGCCGCACCCAAGCTGTTGAAGATACTGGAAGAGCCTCCGCAAAACACCTTGTTTTTCCTTGTAAGTCAAGATACGGAACAGATTCTGAAGACCATTTTATCGCGCACGCAACTTATAAAGCTGACACGGCACAGCGACGAAGTGATGAGAGAATTTTCCTCGCGCTATTTCGGAATAGAAGGCGACAAGCTGGATTATCTGGTGAATATGGCCGAGGGAAACTTCAAAAATGTATTCGACCTGCTGGAAGAGGACGGCGGCGGGAGTCCTTCGCTGGCTGATTTCAGGGAATTGATGCTGGCGGCCTATGCCAACAACTTTATCAAAATAAAGGAAAAAGTCGATTATTTGTCGAAATTAGGTCGCGAAAAAATCAAGATGTTTTTGAATTACAGCTTGCGTATTGTTCGTTTAAGTATGATTTATGAGCTTGGAAATCAGAAGCTTTTGAGAGCTACAAAGCAGGAGTTCGACTTTGTTTCGAAATTTTCGAAGTTTGTCAACTCATCGAATGCCGGAGAGATAGCCGATGAAATAGACCTTGCACAGAAACACATAGAAAGAAACGGAAATGCCAAGGTGGTGTTGATGGATTTTACATTGAGAATGGTGATGATTTTCGATCGTGGTAAACGAAATAAAAAAGGGAAGTAGCTGGCGCTGCTCCCCTTTTAAGTATTAACCACAATCACTTAATTGCACAGGAACTTAGGAATGATTTATTCAATCACTATATGTGTATTTTAGGATGGACATGTTTTAAATGAACTTTGATGCTGCAAAGATACATTGATATGTCACGGTCATTTGTTAACGCATTGAAACAAAGGTTAAAATCTGTTAATCGGCGGATATTGTAAAGGATATGATTTAATTTTGCTCTTGATGAATAAAAGGAAAATAACATTCGTAATAGTTGGCGCCGGCATTGTGTTGATAGCCATTGTGGTGCTTCAGCTCAACTGGATAAAAACGGCCGTCACCGTCAAGGAGCAGGATTTCAACAGCGAGATTCGCAAGGTCTTTTCTTCGGTGATGCAAAACATCGACTTTTACGAAAAAGAGCGAATGCAGGACAGGTATCTGTCGGATTATCTTCCCATGAAAAGCGGCAAACGGTTGGATTCTTCGGGCATTTATCAGCGCAGTTATGTTGCCAAATATCGCAACGGACAAATACAAATAAATGTCGGCGGCATGAACCTGAACACCCCGAATCCTTTTTTGAATCCGGTGTTCGACAACCGCGCTAAAACAGTACGCTTTATCGATTCGCTAATACGTTACCGTCTGGCTGCCAACAATTTAAAGATTTCTTTCCAATTCAATGTTTATGACAGATTCAACAATATTTACCTTATCGACTCCATAAACCAAAAGCCCGACAGGTTTTCATCATACATCTTTCCGTTTTTGAGTAACGACCTTGTGCACCAACTCTATCTAATCGTTTATTTTCCACACGAAAAGGTTTATCTTTTTTCGCAAATAAGCATAATGCTCGTGATGTCGAGTTTGCTGATTATCAGCATGATATTTATTTTTATTTATGCCATTGGCACCATCGTCAAGCAGGAGCGCCTTGCCATTATGAAAAACGACTTTATCAACAATATGACTCACGAGTTTAAAACTCCCATCTCTACCATTTCTCTCGCATGTCAAGCTTTGACCGATGAGGACATCCCCAAAACCAAAGACCTTTACGACACTTATATAAAGATAATTCAGGACGAAAATAAAAGGCTTGGCTCCATGGCCGAGAAAATTTTGCAGTCGGCAATAATTGAAAAAGCCGAGATGAATCTCAACATCATGGAAATAAACATTGCCGAAGTAATCACCGATGTGATACGCAGCGTAGAGATACAGATAAAACAGAAAAACGGAACGATAACTTTCAACAACATGGCGCCCGATTTAAATATTATGGCCGACCCTGTTCATATCAGCAACGTGGTTAACAACCTGATTGACAACGCCATAAAATACAGCCCCGATAAGCTCGAAATTGAAGTTTCGGTTTATAACGACAAAAAGTGCACGGTTGTTTCCATTGCCGATTCGGGTGTGGGAATAAGCAAAAACAATCAGAAAAAAATATTCGACAAACTTTACCGTATTCCTACCGGCAATGTGCATCAGGTAAAGGGTTTCGGCCTTGGGCTCACATATGTAAAAGCCATTGTGGAGAGACACGGCGGCAAGATTAGCCTTGAAAGTCAACCCGGTAAGGGCACGACTTTCTTTGTTTTTTTGCCGCGAAATTTAAACGAATATCAATGTAACTAAAACATAACGCTATGAATACAAAGATTTTATTGGCTGAGGACGACATCAATTTGGGGAAAATTCTAAAACCCTACCTCGAAGCAAAAAACTTTTCCGTTGATTTGTTTCTCAACGGAGAAGAAGCCTTGATGGCTTTTCAAAAAAAAGAATACGACATCATAATTTTGGATGTAATGATGCCCGTGATGGACGGCTTTACGGCTGCTGCTCATATACGAAAAACCGATAAGAAGGTGCCTATTATCTTTCTGACGGCCAAGTCGTTGGAACAAGACAAACTGGAAGGTTTCGAGATAGGCGCCGACGATTACATCACCAAACCCTTCAATATGGAGTTGCTATTGGCGAGGATAAACGCCATTCTCCGACGCATAAATGCCAACAAGGAAAGCGGTGACGATAAAGATGTTTTCACCATCGGGAAATATAAATTCGATTACATTCATCAGGAGTTGAAAATTGGCAATAAATCGCAGAAACTCACTTCCAAAGAGTCGGAATTATTGCGTCTTTTGTGCCAACATGAAAACGAGACATTGGACCGTCGGGTGGCTCTCAATCGCATTTGGAAAGACGACTCTTACTACAATGCCCGCTCCATGGACGTTTATATCACCAAGCTGCGCAAATACCTGAAAGAAGACCCTGCCATTCAGATAATAAACGTCCACGGTGTCGGTTTTAAATTGCTAACCAAATAACTGATAATGAGCAATGTCATAATCCTGAAAAACGCCAACATCGTTAATGAAGGCGAGATTTTCAAAGGCTGCGTAGTTATTGAAAACGAGTTTATAAAAGAAGTTGTTCGCGGAGAAATTCACAAGGACTCCGGAGCCCGCATAATCGACCTGACAGGGAAATATCTGTTGCCCGGCATCATCGACGACCAGGTGCATTTTCGCGAGCCCGGACTGACTTACAAGGCTGATATTGAGAGCGAAAGCCGTGCTGCCGTAGCCGGCGGCGTCACCTCTTACATGGATATGCCCAACAACAACCCTCCCATTCTGACGCAGGAGCTTTTGGAAAAAAAATATGAGGCGGCGGCAAAAAAGTCGTTGGCCAACTACAGTTTTTACATGGGCACTTCCAACGATAATTTTGATGAGGTTATGAAGACAGACCCGCGGAAAGTGTGCGGCATCAAGATTTTTATGGGTTCTTCAACGGGTAATATGTTGGTTGACAATCTCGAAACCTTGGAAAAATTGTTTTCCGAAGTCAAACTTTTAATAGCCACCCATTGCGAAGACGAAAGCACAATCAGAAACAATATAAAACTTTATAAACAGAAATACGGTGACGATGTGCCGGTAAGCAAGCATCCCGAAATCCGGTCGGCCGAGGCTTGCTTTAAATCCTCCTCCCTGGCGGTGCAACTGGCAAAAAAACACAACACACGCTTGCATGTTCTGCATCTCAGCACCGCTGCCGAGATGGCTTTGTTTGACAACGATAAGCCGCTGAGAAACAAGAGAATAACGGCGGAGGTTTGTGTTCATCATTTGACTTTTAGCGACAAAGATTATGAGCAAAAAGGCACTTTTATAAAGTGGAACCCCGCCGTAAAAAGCGAGAGCGACAGACAAGCTCTTGTGGATGCCTTGTTGGACAACAGGATAGATGTGGTGGCCACCGACCATGCCCCGCACCTTGAAGACGAGAAGAAGAGAAGCTACTTTAAAGCTCCTTCGGGAGGCCCGCTGGTGCAACATTCCCTGCAAGCCATGCTCGAGTTTTTTCACGATGGCATAATACCCTTGGAAACCATAGCCGAGAAAATGTGCCACGCTCCCGCCGAATGCTTTGGCGTTTACAAGCGCGGATATATTCGCGAGGGTTATTTTGCCGATTTGACGGTGGTCGATATCAACAAAACGATGAAAGTATCGAAAGATAATATTCTCTACAAGTGCGGATGGTCGCCTTTCGAGGGTAAAAGCTTTCGTTCCTCGGTGGAGAAAACCTTTGTAAACGGCAAATTGGTTTTTGACCAAGGTGAATTTTTCGAGGAAAATAAAGGGATGAGATTGGAGTTTGAGAGGTGATTGGTGACTGGTGACTGGTAATTTGTGGTTGGTGATTTGTGATTGGTGACTTGTGATTGGTGACTTGTGATTTGTGATTTGTGATTTGTGATTTGTTGTTTCTAATTTCTCTATTGAAACTACGGATTTATTACCTCTCCTTCAGCCTTTTGCCTTTGAACTTTTCCCTTTTGCCTTTGAACTTTCGCCTTTAAATTTTCCCCTTTTGCCTTTAACAAATAAACCTTATCTTTGGCTTTTCTGATTTATACTTTAAAATTGCAATTCTGTAGCGGGAAAAGCTCCGCTATCGTTTGAATAATTTTTGAGCAAAACAAATTTTATGAAAGACTTTTTACCAATTTTAATCGGCATTATTTGGGTTGGATACAACCTCTACCAAAAAAACAAAAAGAAAGCCGAAGCGGCAAAGCCCAAGGTTAGAGACCTTTATAAAGAAAATAATGAGCAGGCCGAAGCTCCTGCTGACGAAAATCCTCAAACGGGACTCGAGCAGTTTATGGAGACATTCTTCGGAGCCGATATTAACGCCGTTTTGAAAGAAGAAAAGGAAGTGCCTTTGGCCTACGACAGCGTCGAAACCGGCTATTCCGAAATTGAAAAACGGGAACCTTACCAAAAACCCATCGACAGCTATGATGCCGATATCGACCCGGAAGCGGAAAGTGTGGAAAATATCGACATTAGAGCTACGCAAATAAAAATGGACGCCGAACAATATTATAATGCCGATGAAGATACTGAAAATCACCGGATTAATGAGCCTTTTGATTTGAAGAAAGCGATAATTTACGATGCCGTTTTGAATCGTCCGCAATGGTAAATGAAGAAAAAATTTTATCAATAGTTGAAAAATATTTTGAAAACAGGGATTTTTTTTAACTTTGACGCCTTTTAGCACAGGAATTAAATAACATTAAAATTAAACATATGATTCGAAAGTTACTACTAACCGCAATCGTATTAACGTTTACCCTGTATTCCTTTGCCCAGTCGGGTTCTATGCAGGGAAAGGTTACCGACAAAGACACAAAAGAACCTATTCCTTTTGCCAATGTTGTCATTCAATTGGGGGGTAAAATTATCAATGGCGGTACTACCGATTTCGACGGAAAGTACAACATTAAACCCATTGCTCCCGGAAAATATGACGTAAAAGTAACCTATGTTGGTTATAAAGCCAAGCTGATAAAGGGGGTTCTCATCAATGCCAACAAAATACGTTTTATGGATGTACAGTTGCAATCGAGTACAACCACACTTCAAACCGTTGAGGTTGTGGATTATAAGGTTCCGCTAATCGACAAAGACCAAACATCTACGGGTGGTACGATGACCAGCGAGCAACTTACCAAAATGGCCGGTCGTTCGGCGACAGCCGTTGCCGTTACCGTGGGAGGTGTGTTTTCCGACGAAAACGGTAATATGGGTGGTATTCGCGGTGGACGTACGGGAGCAACAGCAACCTACATCGACGGTGTAAGGGTTATCGGTTCTTCCACCTTGCCACAGTCGGCCATCGACCAAGTGTCGGTTATCACCGGAGGTACACCCGCAATGTACGGCGACTTCACGGGAGGTATTGTTAACATCACCACCAAAGGCCCCTCGCGTCATTTCGGTGCCGGCATGGAAGGGGTAACTTCCGAATTACTTGACGGCTACGGATATAACCTCTTCGGTTTCAGCGTAAACGGTCCGCTTATCAAAGGTAAAGACTCCACCAAGAGCACTTCTCTTTTGGGATTCTTTATTTCGGGTGAAGGCTCTTACGTAAAAGACGGATATCCGGCTTACATCGGTACATATCAGGTGAAAGACGAAACACTCGATTATTTGAGGAAAAATCCCGTAAGACCCTCGGGAACCGGTTTCGGTTCTTATCCCAACTCGGAGTTTGTGAGAATGAATGACTTACAAAATATGCACGCCAGAGTAAATGCCGAATCGTACAGAATAAATCTTGCCGGCAAACTCGACGTAAGGACAACAGACAACACCAACCTTACCTTCGGCGGCTCCGTTAACTACAACGGAGGCACAAGTTGGAGCCGTTTCAATTCGATGTATAATTACGAAAACAACGGTATCTACAATGGTCTTACATGGCGTGTTTACGGTAAATTCACGCAGAAATTTCCCACATCGAAAGATAGCAAATCACTCATAAAAAATGTATATTACAGCATTCAAGCCGACTATACCAAAGTAACGGGTAAAAGACAAAATCAATATCACAAAGACGACATCTTTGCCTATGGTTACGTGGGTAAATTCACCACCTACAAAATAAAATCGTACGAATACGGCAGCGATACCGTTTTGGGATACAATAACGTATGGATTCACAACGGTTTTCGTGATACCTTGTACGCCTTCCAACGTTCGGAAATTAATCCCAATTTGTCAAATTACACCGATCAATATTACAGCCTTTACGATTTGAACTCCGGTTTCTATGTAAATTCGCTTTTGGTTCAAAACGGAGGAGCTCTTCTCAATGGGCAGCTGCCTTCGTCGGTTTACGGTCTGTGGGCAAACACCGGCACTCCTTACAACGGCTATTCGAAATATGACAACTCACGGATAGGGTTTAATGCCGCCGGTTCGGCCGACATAGGAAATCATGCCATTCAGTTCGGTATTCAATACGAGCAGAGAATAAACACGGCCTATTCAATAAATCCCGCAGGCTTGTGGACGCTGATGCGTGGCCTTGTTAACCGTCACATTCAGCAGCTCGACCTTGCCAACCCCATCCCCGTTTACGACGAAAACGGAGTGTTTCAAGACACCATTAATTATAACAGACTTTATGATGCCAACACACAGGCATTCTTCGACAAAAATCTCAGAAAGAAACTCGGCCTCAAAGTTGACGGCCTCGATTGGATAGACCTTGATAATTACGACCCGACAACCTTCTCGGTGGATATGTTCAGCGCCGACGAATTGCTCAACAGCGGCTCTCCTTACGTTAGCTACTACGGCTACGACCACACCGGTAAAAAACTCAAAGGTAAGCCTTCGTTCGAAGATTTCTTTAACCAACTGGACGAAAACGGAAACAACACCAGAGCAATTGGCGCTTACGAACCCATTTACATGGCCGGATATATTCAAGACCAATTCGCCATTAACAATCTGATTTTTACTCTCGGTCTTCGTGTTGACCGCTTCGACGCAAACCAGAAAGTGTTGAAAGACCCCTATTTGCTTTCCGAAGCCAAAACTGTTAAAGAAGTGAAAAAAGAGGGCGGCTTTGGCGACATCCCCACCAACATGGGCGACGATTATGTGGTTTATGTAAACGACCTCTATAATCCTACATCAATAGTGGGTTATCGTAAAGGAAGCGTTTGGTACAATTCGCAAGGTACCGAAATTACCGACCCCACGGTTTTGGAGACGTCAAACGGAATAGCACCCTATCTCGTTGACCCCAACAAAACAAAATTGTCGCCGTCGGCCTTTAAAGATTACGACCCGCAGACTACTTTCATGCCTCGTATCTCTTTCTCGTTCCCTATTTCCGACGAAGCTTTGTTCTTTGCCCACTACGACGTTCTTACAAGCCGTCCCACAACGGGTAACAGGCTTAACCCCATTTCATATTATTTCATCACCGAGATGGGTAATGCACTTATCAGCAACCCCAACCTGAAACCCGAAAGGACAACGGATTACGAACTCGGTTTCCAACAGAAACTCACCAACACTTCGTCCTTGAAGTTTTCGGCTTATTACAGGGAATTTCGCGACATGATTCAAGCCTACCGTTTTACCGATGCTTATCCCGTAAGTTACCTGTCTTACAATAATATAGACTTCGGTACTACCAAGGGTCTTACCATCACTTACGACCTTAGAAGAACCAAAAACCTGTGGTTGAAAGTAAGCTATACCTTACAATATGCCAACGCAACGGGTTCCAGTGCAACGTCGGGTGTTAATCTCGTGGCAACGGGAATGCCCAACCTGCGTACGCTGAGTCCCATCAATCAGGACAGAAACCACACCATTAATATAGTAGCCGACTACCGTTACGGCAGAGGCAGAAAATACAACGGACCAACTATCACAAAAAGGATAAAAGGTACCGACAAAGTAAAAGTCATTCGCTTGCTCGAAAATACGGGTGCCAACCTTACTTTCTTCGGTGGTAGCGGACTGCCTTACAGCCGTCAGAGCAACGTAACTTCCGCTATCCTCGGCGGAGGAACACCCGTTCTCGAAGGCTCTATCAACGGTTCGCGTTTGCCGTGGCAATTCCGTATGGACTTGAAAATCGACAGAGATTTCTTCCTCAAACGTAAAGACGGCAAAAAGAATCCGCACTACCTGAATGTATATTTCCTGGTATTGAATGTTCTTAATACTCAGAACATTATGGGCGTTTATCGCTACACCGGCAACCCCGATGACGACGGTTTCCTGCAAGCCCCCGAATATCAGGCACAGATAAACGCATACGTTGACCCTGCTTCTTTCCGCGATTTGTATTCCGTATCGGTTAACAACCCTTATAACTACAGTTTGCCGCGCAGGATGCGTTTGGGAGTAATTTTTAATTTTTAATTGAGAAAACAGTAAATTTTCAACCATGAAAAGAATATTTAATATAGTTGTTTTAATGGCCTTGGGGCTCTTGTTGACAAATCAACTTGCTGCCGAGAAATACATCGGTGCCTCTAAGAGCGGACATTCCAAAAAATCTAACGCCCGCACGGGAGCGGCAGGTTGCTTGCCCGGCAAATCGGCCACCGACCTCGACCTTAACAACGTAAGGGCAAGGATAAATACCGGCGGTGATATGTGGTGGGACTTGCAAACAAAAGCAGAATATTACATACCTGCCAATACTACCAAAACATCAATGTTTAACGCTGCTCTGTGGATGGGCGGTGTTGACGTAAACGGCCAGTTGAAGGGTGCTTTTCAGCGTTATCGCAGCAGCGGAAACGACTATTGGCCCGGCCCCTTGTCGAACGACGGCAAAGCAGCCGTTGACGTACAGACCTGTGCCGATTACGACAAGCACTTTGTAATTACAAGGCGTGAAGTTGATGCATTCAGATTATGGTTTAACGACCCCAACGCATACCCCGATTATACAGTGCCGGACATTATAAAAAACTGGCCTGCTCACGGCGACGTGGCGAAAAATCAAAGCTATTATCTCGCTCCTTTTTATGACAACGACGGTGACGGCACTTACGATTGGACACAGGGTGATTATCCTTATTACGATATAACTAACGAGTTGTGTAACAGCCCTAAAAAGACCATGGAAGGTAACGGAATCCTTGTCGATCAGGTGTTGAAAGGTGACGAAACTTTATGGTGGGTTTTCAACGACAACGGAAACATTCACTCCGAATCAAAAGGTGACGCCATCGGCGTTGAAATCAGAGCTCAGGCTTTTGCTTTCTCCACCAACGACGTTATCAACAATATGACTTTTTATTCTTACGAAATCATCAACCGTTCGACATACCGTTTAACGGAGACCTACTTCAGTCAGTGGGTCGATACCGATTTGGGTTATGCTTGGGACGACTATGTCGGTTGCGACGTGAAAAGAGGATTGGGATACTGTTACAATGGTAAAGCCATCGACGGTAACGGCACTCCCGAAGCTTACGGCGCTCAACCTCCTGCCATCGGTGTTGACTTTTTCCAAGGCCCTTATATGGACCCCGACGGTATCGACAACCCCAAATATAAAATAGACACAGTGGGAGGACAAGCTGTGCAAACTCCTCTTTGCGACGAGAGCATCAACGGAGTAAACTTCGGCGACGGCATAGTTGACAACGAACGTTTCGGAATGCGTAAGTTCTTGTATCACAATAACTCGTCGGGACCCATCGGCGACCCGCAACTTGCTGCCGAATATTACCAAATGCTGAAAGGTATCTGGCGCGACGGCACGCAAATGATTTACGGCGGCGATGCTCATACCAACGGTGCCTACGGCCCGGCTTGCGACTTTATGTTTCCCGACGAAACAGACCCCTGTAACTGGGGTACCGGCGGTCAGCCGCCGAACGGGCCCAAAAAATGGACGGAACAAACTGCCGGCAACCAACCCGGTGACCGTCGTTTTATGCAATCTGCAGGTCCTTTCACCTTGGAATCCGGTGCCGTTAACTACATCACCGTGGGTATTCCGTGGGCGAGAGCATCTTCGGGCGGACCCTTCGCTTCTGTTGAACTCTTGCGTACCGTTGACGACAAATGTCAAGCTCTGTTCGACAACTGTTTTAAAGTTCTCGACGGCCCCGATGCTCCCGAGGTTACCATTCAGGAACTCGACAAAAAAATCATCCTTTATTTGACAAACATCAAGGGTTCGAACAACTACAACGAGCAATACGAAGAGTTGGATGTTACCATTCCGGCACTCAACCCCGACAGCGTGCCTTCTTCACAACGTTACGACTCTACTTACAATTTCCAAGGTTATCAGATATTCCAGCTGAAGAGCCCCGATGTATCGGTGTCCGATATCCACGATTTGGATAAGGCCCGCCTTGTGGCTCAGTGCGACATAAAAGATAGTGTTGACATGCTTGTAAACCTTGTAAAAGACGACAAATCGGGTCTTTCGGTTCCGAAAATTATGGTAGAAGGCGAAAACAAAGGCATTAGACACAGCTTTGTTATTACCGAAGATAAATTTGCCACCGGTAATACTGCCCTCGTCAACCACAAAAAATATTATTACGTGGCTATCGCTTATGGTTATAACCAGTATAAAAAATACGAACAGGATATAAACAACCCCTCCGGATTATCGGGACAAAAAACCCCGTATCTTGCAGGGCGTAAGTCGGCTACCGGCCCCATAAAAGTGGTAACCGCCATTCCGCATATCGTATCGCCGGAAAAAGACGGCACCGTTGCCCATTCGAAATACGGCGACAGACCTAAAATTACACGTCTCGACGGCTACGGAAACGGCGGATTGGAACTGCAAATGAGTAAAGAATCGGAGGATGAGATTCTTAAAAACAATAAAATCGACAATCCGGTTTACAAAAACAACTACGGTCCCATTAACGTAAAAGTTATCGACCCCTTGAATGTACCCGCTGCCGATTACAGACTCGATTTCAAACTGAGTAACAGCTCGTTACCTATGGACAGCGCTACTTGGGAACTATATCAGGACGGTAATTTGGTGACTACTTCCGACAAGTCTATTGCCGTTGCAAACGAGCAACTGCTGCTTGATTTGGGATTGAGCATTACCATTGGTCAAATTCCTCCGCCCGGAAACGAAAACGCTTTCCAAAACGGTATCATAACCTCGCGCATTGTCTATCAAGACAGCTCGAAACGCTGGCTCACCGGTATTCGTGACGACGACGGCAGCTTTATTAAAAAATTTAACTGGATACGCTCGGGTACGCTTGAGGACAATACAAGTCCCGAAAACAACGACTATGACCCGGGTAAATATTTGGACCCCAAAGAATATTACGAAAAGATGATAAACGGCACTTGGACGGCTTACAGAATGGCTTCGAAATATGAAGGCGGCCCTGCCAGAGCCATGGGTATCCAAAATAACCTGTTGGCTAAACTGCATTCCGTTGATATTGTCTTGACTTCCGATAAATCAAAATGGACACATTGCCCCGTGATTGAAACAGGCGACGACAAAACCGTTACCGAAGGCAATGTGGAGAAATTCAGACTGCGTGACCATGCTTCCGTTGATAAAGACGGAAACTATTCCTCGTCGCAAAAGGGAATGGGATGGTTCCCCGGATATGCCATAGATTTGGAAACGGGTGAACGTTTGAATATGATGTTCGGAGAAAACTCGTGGCTCATTGCCGAAAACGGACGCGATATGATATTCAACCCCACATCAAATTATCTCACCTCATTGGGAGACGTTCTCTTCGGCGGCATGCACTTCGTTTATGTTTTCCGTCATTCCGACAAACCAAACGGCTGCCCCGCTTACGACGAAGGACAATGGGTTTACAACAAGTTGAAATCGGGGAATTCCCTCGACCTCATCAACGTTTACAGCGACATTATGTGGACGTCGATACCTATGGCCGTCAGAGGAGAAGAATGGTTGAGCAACGATGTTACCATCCAGCTGCGAGTGGGTGTTCCATATACAAAATATATGCGACCCGGCGCCACAACAGGACCCAACAACGGATTGCCTTCTTACGGCTTTACCACCAAGGATATAGCCACCACCACAAACGACGTTGAAACGGCCAAAACCGCTCTCGACATTGTGAACATTGTGCCTAATCCTTATTATGCATATTCCGATTACGAAACAAGTCAGCTCGACAATCGTGTGAAGATTGTGAACCTGCCCGAAAAGTGTACCATCAAAATTTTCTCGATGGACGGCACTTTAATAAGAACACTCACGAAAGACAACTCAATGACCTCGGTTGACTGGGATTTGAAGAATCACGCTTCCATTCCCGTTGCCAGCGGCACCTACTTGATACACATCAACGCTCCCGGCATAGGAGAAAGAGTTATCAAATTCTTTGCGGCAATGAGGCCTGTTGACTTGAATGCATTTTAATAAAGTTGAAAACAATAAAACTATCAGATAATGAATAGCTTACGTAAATTTTTGGTCTTTAGCATTATTTCACTTACGGTTTTAAGCATAAACCCGGCTTATGCCGGAAATAATGACCGCTCGGGAGAGGCGGGAGCTTCACAGTTACTTATCAACCCGTGGGCAAGAAGCAACGGCCTTGGCGGCGCCAATTCGGCTTTCGTGAAAGGTTTGGAAGCTCAGTTTTTGAATGTTGCGGGCATAGCACATACCAAGAAACTAAATCTTATTTTTGCCCAGACACAGTGGCTCAAAGGCACGGGTGTCAATATTTCGGCCTTCGGTCTCACCACCAAACTCGGCGAGAACAAAGGCGTGTTGGGACTGTCGGTAATATCCACCTCCATGGGCGATATACCCGTTACCACCGTTGACCAACCCGAAGGCAACGGCTCCACCTTTTCGCCGCGTTTGATGAATATCAACCTCAGCTATGCGAAGGCCTTTTCAAACAGCATCTACGGTGGTATTAACGTGAAAATCATCAGCGAATCCATTTCCAATGTTAGCGCTACCGGTGTGGCCATTGATGCAGGTATTCAGTATGTTACCGGTAAAAAAGAACAGCTGAAATTCGGCGTGGCTTTGAAAAACGTGGGTCCCAATATGAGCTTCTCCGGCGACGGTTTGTCAATAAGGGGTTTTGTAAATCAACAACCCAACAAAATGACACTCGAACAACGCTCGGCCAGCTTGGAGATGCCCTCACTGATTCGCATTGGAATGAGCTACGATTTTTACATCAACGACAACAACGTCATAACACCGGCATACACCTTCACGGCAAACTCCTTTACCAACGATTTGCACGCCGTTGGGCTGGTTTATAAATGGAGCAAATATCTCGCTCTGCGCGCCGGCTTTGTTATGCAAAAAGACCTTTTCACCGACAACAGGGTTACCGCTTTGACGGGTCCTACGGCAGGAATGTCATTGTTTGTGCCCATTAACAAAGAAGGAGGCAATATTTCTTTGGATTATGCTTATCAATTCTCAAATCCCTTCCAAGGGACTCATACTCTGGGCATATCCATTACCTTGTAAGTTGATTTTATTGCGACAAAGGGCAAAAATTTAGTATATTTGCAAAACTTTTACGAAAGACCCTTTTCCGGAAAAGGGTCTTTCTCATTATATAAATTTTCGGAAACACATTTTTTATTTAATATAACAGAGTCACAAAAATATTTAAAATGGCTGCTATACAGTATTATACAAAAGAAGGGCTTGAAAAGCTTAAAGCCGAATTGAAACAATTGGAAACGGTGGAACGCCCCGCCATTTCGCAACAGATAGCCGAAGCACGCGACAAAGGCGATTTGTCGGAAAATGCGGAATACGATGCCGCCAAAGAGGCTCAGGGCCTGCTGGAAATGCGCATTGCCAAACTGCAAGAGGTGATTCGTAATGCCAGAATCATCGACGAAACACAGATGGACACCGATAAGGTCTTGTTGTTTAGCAAGGTAACCATTAAAAATAAAAACAACAACGCCATAATGAATTACACCTTGGTGCCCGAAAACGAAGCCGATTTGAAAAAAGGTAAAATCTCCGTCAATTCGCCCATTGCCAAGGGCTTGCTTGGTAAGAAAGTGGGTGAAACAGCCGAAATAAGAGTGCCTGCCGGCCTCATCCCTTTTGAAATAATAGAAATCTCGAGATAAACTTAACGGCTATGAGCAGCATATTCACAAAGATAGTAAACGGCGAAATTCCATCCTACAAAGTGGCTGAGGACGAGAATTACTATGCCTTTTTGGACATCAACCCTCTTGCTAAAGGACACACCCTTGTCATTCCGAAAAAAGAAACGGATTATCTGTTCGACATTGAAGATGAGGAGTTTAAAGGGCTTTGGGCCTTTGCAAAAAAGGTAGCCCTCGCCATGGAAAAGGTTATTCCCTGCAAACGTATCGGAGTGGCCGTTTTGGGTTTGGAAGTGCCTCACGCTCACATACATTTGGTGCCCATAAACGGCATCTACGACATCGACTTCAGCAAACCCAAGATGAAATTTACACCCGAAGAATTTCAGGCAATTGCCGACGAAATAGCAAGTGCCCTTTAAGGTATTGCGCGGTTATCTTACAATAGTCGCCTGTTGATAAAAAAACAATTGGCGAATCCGTCGGTTTAGAGCATAAATTTCTTATTTTCGGTTTCCCGAATTTTAAGATATGCAGGGTGTTTTTATGCGATACAATGGCAGAAAATTTTGAACACGAAAACGGCAGCAGGGCAGCAGAGGAAGCCAAAATTGTTTCCATGGCAATGAATATTGTCAGGAAGAACGAAGCCTTGGAAATTCTCATAAAAAAAATCGACAAAATGCGAGCCGACCCTAAATTCCGCACCTGCCTTCCCGAGTTGTATGATTTGCAAAACACTTTGCGCCGAACCCTGCAACAAGACAAAGACCGCGATATTTTGCAGCTGATAATCAGCGAGAAAAGCGAGCTGTTTTTCATACGATTGCGAAAAAAATATCCGAATCTGACAAACTCCGAAGAACGCCTGGCGGCACTCATACGTATGGACCTCTCATCAAAAGAGATTGCCTCTGTGCTTAATATCTCGGTAAAAAGCGTGGAGATGAATCGCTATCGTTTGAGAAAAAAAATGCAGCTGGGGGCAAAAGTCAACCTCGCCAAGTTTATCGACGGAATTTAAAAACCCCAAATCCAAGTGTAACGGATGTCCCGGCACTTTGTCGTCGGGACGACAAGCTACAAAATCCAGCTTTCGGGATTAAGCGGAGTCTTGGTGCGCGAGCTCCACAACTCGAAATGCAATATTGTTTCGCCGCTGTTGCGGTCAACGCCTATTTGTCCTATTTTTTGTTTTGTTTTCACCACATCGCCCACCGACACATACACATCCGACAGGTTGCTGTAAACGGTAAAATAGTTGCCATGCTGTATCAGAACGGCTTTGTAGTTGGTTATCTGTATGATTTTCACCACCTTACCTTCGAAAACCGCTCTGGCGAAGGCTCCTTTTTCGCAGCGTATGTCCACCCCTTTGTTGTCGATGGTAACGTGTAAATTGGGATGCGGATGCTTGCCGAAGTGCGAGGTTATCTGCCCCCGTTGCGAAGGCCACGGCAACTTACCCTTGTTGCTTACAAAACTCGCCGACAGTTTCTTTTCCTGTGGTGTCAAGGGGATACGTCTGTTGTTGTTTTTACCGTTTTTTCGCATTTGCGACGCTATCATACGCCGTATCTCGTCATTCAGTTTTTTCCATTCGCGCTGTTGCTGTGCAAGCTGCCGTTTCAGCTCCTTTTCTTTTTTTATTATGCTGTTTACCTTACGTTGCTTCTCGCTTTTGTCGTTCAGCAGGGCGTCAGTCTCCTTCTCTTTGGCAATGAGCAACTTCAACCGGCTGTCTTTCAGCTCTTCAAGTTCGGCAATACGCTTCTTCAGCTGATTTTCTTTCTTTACGATATCATCGGCCTTTTCGCGCCGGTATTCGTTTATCTCCCTCAAATATTTTATCCTTCGGTAAGCCTGATAAAAATCCTCCGACGAAAAAACGAACATCCATTGATCATACTGATTACGAGCCTTATACGATTGATAAATCAACTCGCCGTATTCCTTTTTGAGCTTCTTTAAATTAGCTTCCAACCCCCCGATTTCATCCTTTATCTCGTCAATCTCCAAGTCGGCCTGTTTAATTTCCTTGTTGTATAAAGCAATCAGGTCCTTGCGGTTTCTTATTTGGTTGTTCAGCAGCGAAAGCTCGTTCAACGAAGCCCTTTTTTGGTGCTTTGTCTCGTTCAGCAGTTTACGCGTATATCTTATTTTACTTTCCAGTTTGCGCTTCGAATGCTCCAACTTTCTTTTGTTTTGAGCCCCTGCCGGCAAAACAAAAAACATGGTTAAAACAAACAAAATCAATATCTTAAGAGAAAAAGCACTCCCCCTTCGTTTGTCCCGAAGCCCTTTTCCTGCAAAAACGTTCACGGCATTAGTCATAAAAAATAATTCACATTGCACAATTGCGTCATCCGAAAAATATCTCCGTAAAAATAACAATGCCCCGCCGTCCAAACCAAAGGAATTGATATATTAATAAACATTTAATTGTTGAAAGCTTCCCGCAGCAAAATCTCTATTTTTTGGGCGGCTTAACGGGTCGTCCGCTTGTAGT
>CAZPGC010000003.1:0-13739 GCA_964585875.1 uncultured Prolixibacteraceae bacterium
GTCCCGACGAAGCACAGCTTGTCGGGATCTCCGGCAAACTTCGATTATGATTTGGGTATTTCCGTTTAATCGGAGATTAACAAATTTAAAATCAATGATTTATTAACTCACAAATCACTTAGGAACTTTGCTTTTCGGATGTATATTTATCTTTTCTGATTTTGAAAAAGAAATACACTCCCACAAAAAGTGACGATAAGGCGATAAAACCAAAGGTCCAAAGACTGTTATTGCCTGAAAGTCTGTTTATTAACTCAAATATTACCGCCGAAAACAAAATAAAAATGAAAACCATAATATTGAGGTAGCCCAAGGAATCACCCAAGAGTCTGCCCTTTACCCTGTCTTGAATGTAGGCGTTTAACGGCACTTTATAAAAACCCGCAAAGAAGGCGGTGAAAAAGATAAGTGTCATAAAACCGTAAAGCTCGGGCACGAGAACTATAATCAATATCTGACTGATTGCCAGCCCAATGCTGCCAAATACCACGTAGCCCATTCGCACTTTGGTGCCCGAAAGTTTACCCGTGAGTATGGCTCCGGCAGCAATGCCGATTGCGGCAATGGCCATAATCAGCCCCTGCGTTTTGTTGTCAACAAAAAGGATATAATCGGCATAAATTTTAATATTCATCTGTACCAAAGCACCTATGAGCCAAAACATCGACAAGCCGAAAACGGCATCGTTTACGCCGGGGAAATTTTTAGACAGTTTAAATTGCTTCACAATGAAATTCACAAAAAACATTGTGCCTTTGGCTTCCGACATGGGCGTGCTCTCGTCGGCCTTTATCAGTTTCGACATTATATATCCCACTACCGCAACAGATAACAATATGATTGCCAGGATGTTTATCCGGAAATAATCGGCCAACACGCCGGCAAAAAAAGTGCCCAAAAGAACTCCGACAAAGGTGAGCATCTCCATGGCACCTGTGCCGAAAGGAATGCCCTCTACCCCCTTGATATCACGGATAAGCCCGTATTTTGCGGGAGAAAACAAAGCCGATTGAGTGCCCATAAGCAAAACGGCAAGCATTACCGTGGGCAAATTTTGAAAATAAAAGCCTGCAATGGCGATTAGCATTATGGGTATCTCGGCAAATTTCCCTATCACCATTATCCTTTTTTTCTCGTAAAGTTTGGAAAGTTTGCCTGCATAGGGCGATATCAAAATAAATGGTATTACCAACATGGCCGAGGCCACCGAAATAACGGTGCTGTCGTTACCTTTGGAAACCCAGCTCACTCCTACAAAAATCACTAACCACTTGATTAGATTGTCGTTAAAGGTGCTGAAAAAGTTTGTAAGAAAAAGGGGCCACCACGAATACTCTTTCCTGTCGTTCATCTGTTTGTGCTTTGGTTAATAATCTTCAGAGCCTCCCTCTTCGATAAGGGAGACAAGGTATTTGTCTCGACAAAAGTAATAATTTCTTCGGGATTGGTTTTCGAATACTCACGCAAGGCCCATCCGATGGCTTTGTCAACGAAAAATTCTCCCCTGTCTTTTAACTTCAAAACAGTATCGAAAAGCAAGGCTTTGTCCGTTGTTTCCTTATATTTAAGCTGAAAAAGAATGGCGGCACGATTTAGCCAAATATTCTCACTTTCAACCCATTGCGACACCTTATCCTTAATCAAATGCGGATACATTTTGAAAAAGGCACCAAGGCTTCGAGGCACGATGGCATCCAACGAATCCCACCACGACTTTGTGGTTATTAATTTCTGAAACTTTTCTATGTAACCCTCAGGCAAACGGCGCGTGTGCTTTTCGAGAAGTTCGGAGGCACAGTATTGAAACTCGCGATAAGGTAAAGTCCATAACTCGTCGATGACGGCAATGACCTCAGTAATGCCGGTGCTTTTCATCTCTTTGAAAAAAGGCTGTTGCAGTTTTCGGCGCATAGGTGATTTTATGCCCAAAAAATCAAAACGGTTTTTCATGTATGCCGCCATGGGCACGGCATTTTCGGCGTCGGCATTAGCCTTGAATGAATCTACAAGATTTTCAAGCACTCGTGAAGTATCCATATCATTTGTTTTTCAACATTCTTTTTGCAAGGTTAAGGTTGTTTTTTGCCAATTGCCAATCGGGTTTCAGAGCAAGTGCCTTCTCCCCTGCTTCAATGGCCTTATCCCATTGATGCAGCGCATTATATGCCGAGCACATGTTGTTGTAAGCCACCGCGTTACCCGGCTTTAAACTCAAGGATTTTTCACAGGCTTTTATACAAAGGTGGTAGTCTTTTTGCTCGTAAAAGCGCAAACTTAAATTTATCAAGCGGCCGGCGTCGTTCAAAGTGTCAAGTTGCTTAACCAAGGCAAAACGACTTTTCGAAACCGCAATATTATTTCTCAAAAGTTGGTCGGCGGGATATAGTTTCTCTGCCCTATTTCCGTATTTTAAAGCTTCGTCGTACTTGCCGCTACTATTCAATGCCGCTATTAAATTATTGTAAGCCTGCAAGTTGTTGCTGTCGATTGCCAAAACGTTTTTACAAACGGCTGCACATTTATCATATTCGGCCGCATTATAATAAATCAGGCTTAGCTCAATCATCTTGGCAATATCGCCCCGCTCCCGAGCCTCCTTCTCCAACTCCTCGACATAGTCGAAATGCTTGTCAATCAAGCCCTTGTAATAGTTGGCCGTCACATCTTCGGGAAACATGGCTAAAGTCTGATTTACAAGCTTTTGAAGAGCTTTCCATTTCTGTTCTTTCATATAAAGTTCCATAAGAGCATAGCGCGCAAAGACAAACTCGGGGGATATTTCAAGCACTTTTCTGAAATTTTCAATGGCTTCGACATTTCTTCCCTTGTCGCGCAAAAATATGGCGTAGTAATAATAGCCGTTGTGCGAGTAAGGATTAAGAGCTATGGCCTTTTTGAAATAGCGCTCAGCCTTTTCCACACTGTCTATCGCGTTGTATGCTATCGCCGCATTGGTGTAAAGGTAGTTGTAATAGGGCATCAGCTTAAAAGCCCTTTTATAATAGCCGATGGCCTGTTTGTATTTTCCCTCACCGGCCAAACTCAAGCCGTAATTCATCAAACCGCGACCGTTTTTGGGGCTTTTGAGCGTCACGTCATACCACAACGATTTGTCGTTGTCCCAAACTTCGGAGCGACTCATAACCCCGAACATATGGGCAATTAAAATAAAAGATATACCACTGATTATAAGGTTCTTAGCCCAATAAGAATCCATAATCCGCTTTTCGTATTTGTAAAACAAAAGCGCTAAAGTCCACACCACGGCAATCATCAAACCCGCAAAGGGATACATCATACGGTGGTCGTTCATAACCTCGGCAAGGGGAATTACCGAAGAGGTGGGCAAAAGGGTCACAAAAAACCACAAGATGCCGAAAGTAAGCGGCCGGGTCTGCGGTCTTTTGTATGCTCTGAAAGCAAACCACAGCATTGCCGCAACGAAAATTGTTCCGGCAAAAAATCGCCAATCGAAGATAGATTGAAGAAGCCCCCAATCGGTATCGGCACTGAGATTGTAAGGTACGAAAAAAGAAATAAAATAATGAAGTAGAATAAAAGGTTGCGTTATCAAATAAAGATAGCGCGACGAACCGCCCGGGGTGTAACTATCGGACTGATTGGCAATTACAAAGACTATTCCCGCCAAGGTCAGTGCCGCCAAAGCAAGCATTTGAAGAATTGCCTTGCGCCAAACCCGCTTTCGCTCGTCTTTGCTTTCCGCCGCATTCAATTTATCGTCAAGTTCGAAAAGGAAATAATAAATCACCAAAAGGGGACCGAACATCGCCGCCGTCAGTTTGGTGAGCATGCCTATTATAAAAGGTATCAAAAAGAGTCCGTATTTTCTTTTGTCGGGGAAATAAATGAAAATGACAAAGGCTGCCAAAACAAAAAGTGTGGAAAGCTCGTCGCTGCGAGAGATAATGTAATTTATGGTTTCGGCATTTACCGTATGCAGTCCATACCATGCCGTTGCAAACATGGCAATGCACCTGTTCCACGGACCGGGTCTTGCTTTCTCAAAAATCTTTACCGCCAATAAATAAAAGAGTATCAACATTATAAGGTAGTTGACAAACATCGAAAGGTGATAATAAAAGGTATTGTATCCCGAGCCGTTTTTATCGAAAACCGAACTAAGCCAATAATCTATAGCCAAGGAAGTTGTAACCACGGGACGGTAAAGTTGATTTGCAGGCAGAGTGCTGAAAGTACTTGCCCCTTGCGTGAAAAATTTCGGGATGTTTTTCAAACTGCGGATGTATTGATTGTTCTGAATGGTGTGGCCGTCGTCGAAGTGAAAGGCATTATCGAAATGATGCCTGTAAGCAAACCACAGCAGCAAAAACATCAATAACCAAAGTCCGTAAAAAAGTTTGTTATTCCTCATTAGCCAAGTTTATTGCTTCATTTAAAAAATCATTTATTTCTTTCATTGCTTTAAAAGCGGCGAGAGCCTCCGCCATAAAACCATCGCCTCTAACCTGCTCATCACTAAAGACTTGCGAAAATATATAGCTTTTATACTTTGCCAACTCGATAAAAGGATGGTCTTTGGGAAAACCCACGGGCGGACGCTTTAGTTTTAAGTCGGCCAAAGAGCCGAAATGCTTTTTAAAGCTCTTTTTATTCAGTATTTTTTGAAAATATTCGCCACGAAAAAGCACTTCCGTCCTTATGGACTTCAGAGCAGAGGGCGCAGGGCAATATATGCCTCCGGCAGCCATTGTGTTCCCCGGCTCGATATGAAAATAATAGCCGGCATAAGGCGATTTGCGGCCGCCGTTTGCCAAAAAAGCCCCGAATTGCTCCTTGTAAGGACTTTTGTTTTTGGAGAATCTCACGTCGCGATATATCCTGAAAATGTATTTTTTGGGGTCGTCGGGTCGAAAAGCCGGGTCGAAAACGGCAATCTCCTTTGCAAGAAAAGAGGTGAGCTCTTCGAAAGCAGCTTTTGCCTCCAAATATCTGTGTTTGTTGGCGTTAAACCATTCCCTGTTGTTATTTAAACGCAACTCCTTTAAAAAATCAAGTACCGTATTTACATCCTTTGTCGCCATCTGTGCCTTGCAATTTATATTAAGCAAATTTATGATTTTATTTGTAATGAAACCAAATGTAAAAAATAGTCGGAATAACATGCTTTTTGCTTATTTTTGAAGCCTCTAAAGAGAAAAGTCAAAAGGATATTTAACTATTTTGGGGGAATTTGTTAAATATCTGTATTTTTTATTAAATAATTAATTAATTGACTAAAAATCAACAATCTACAAATTATTGTAAGAGAGAGAGTAAACACCAAAGCAATTAATAATAAACATCGTCTAAAATACGTAGGTTCTATGACATCAGCCAATAAAAACGATATCGAGAAACTGGTAGAAGGCTTAAAGCGGCAGGACAGAAAGGCGCAAGAGCTTGTTTATCAGAGATATTTTGGCTTAATGATGAGTATGGGAATGAGGTATTGTGAAAACTGGGACGATTCGAAGGAAGTTGTAAATTCGGCTTTTTTAAAGATTTTCACCAAGATAGAACACTACAGCGGAAAAGGTTCATTTGAAGGTTGGATGAAGAAAACAATGGTTAACACTGCTTTGGATTTTCTGAAATCGAAAAAATTTGAAAACGTCAATATCGATGACGTAAACAACTACGACGAAGATATTTTTGTTGAAAGCGAGGCTGTTAGCAACATCAACTCGGAGGATATCCTGAAGATAGTACAAACCTTACCCGATGCCACGAGAGCAGTATTCAACCTTTATGTGATGGAAGGCTATAAGCATAGAGAGATAAGCGAGATGCTGGGCATAAACGAAGGCACTTCGCACTGGCATTTGCAAAATGCGCGAAAACTGCTAAAGGACAAGCTTAAAAGTATGAAATAGAGATAGTTATGAATATAAAACTTGACGATTTTTTAAAGAACAAACTCAACGATGTAAGTTTCGACTACAAGCCCGAATATTGGGACGAGATGAAGAAGAAACTTGAGAATGAAGGCGGCGGAGGCACTTCCTCCGAAGGCTTTATCGGAGGCACTTCGGCTCTCCTTCAAAAGCTTGCTTTTTTCGTGGGTACAGTGATAATCGTTGGTTCCGTTATTTATTTTATCAACACAGGCGACAATGTTCATAAGTCCGATAAAACTCTCAATGACAAAACAATAGCCGTTTCGAAAAAAGACAAGGCCGCAAGTCAGCCCGATGAGGTTAAGACCCAAAACGTGCTTAAGACTCAAAAATCGGAAGATAAATCTGTTGCGCTTGTCGAACCTTGTGACGGAGAAGCAACGACAACAAAAATAAAAACGGATAATGCTGAGGTTGAGGACCTTGCAAACAAAAGCAAGAATCAAACGGAAAGCGCGGTCGATGCAAAAACACGTGTTGAAGAAAGCACGAAAGTTGTTTCGCCCGACGAAGCCGTTGACAAGAGTAAAAACGCAAACGACAATATTCTTATAGTCACCGGCAACAGCAGAGCACACCTCTTTTATATAGAGCAGTATATTATCTCGCCGACAGTCAGCGAAAAAATACGCAATAAATTTGAAGCCGAAATCATCACTTCCATGATGAGAAATACAAAACCTTACGATTTGGGTATTTTGTCATACAAGCTCGATAAAGATGCCGGCAATGCTGTAGAAAGCAACGAAAGTGATGTCGAAAAAGCATCACGGTCTCCCAAAGCCATCGACAAGGCTGACAATCCTAAAAATTACCGTCCCATGGAAAAACCCGTGAAACACGTTTTCAATAAGAAGAAAAGTTTCTGGAACAAACTGGGCTTCCGCAAGAAATAACAAACATTTATGAGAACAAACCTATGATGGAAAAAGCTTATTGCAATCTTGCATAAGCTTTTTTTTGCTCGCAGGCAAGGGGCAGCCTTTGGACAGGTTAGAAAAAATAAAATCAAAGGACCTGCCGGATTTTTCCCGCAACACCAAGCGCTAATCCCTGTCAAGCAATTTTTTTCTTATTTTTACACCGCCAAAAGCACTCAAACTATGGGAAGAATAAATCTGTTTTTTTTATTGCTTATTTCTATGCTGCTCGGGCTGTCGTGCAGCAATGAACAAAGCCGCGTTAAGGACAAAACACCGAGACGTTTTACCATTGCCATTTCCAAAGGCGCCGGCAGCAAGAGTTACGAACGCTACGGCAAGTGGGTCAAAGCGGCCGACTCAAGCGTAAGGCTTATAAACATGTATGGCCTCACGGCTGACTCGGCGGTAAATTTGATGAAAAACTGTGACGGCTTGCTGCTGAGCGGCGGCGAAGATATAAATCCGGATTTGCACGCAAAAAAATCGGAGCTGAGCCGCTGTGGAAAAATCGACTACTACCGTGATACACTGGAATTTGCCTTGCTCGGCTATGCCGTCAACCACAAAATACCCGTGATGGGTATTTGCCGCGGACAGCAGCTGATAAACGTCTTCCTCGGCGGCAACCTCTACATCGACCTGCCCACCGACAAACCCTCGAAAATAAAACACCGATGCGCTTCGTCCGACAGTTGCAAACACCTGATTTATATGGCAAAAGGCAGCTTGCTGCAACAAATAACCGGACTTGACTCGGCACTAGTAAACTCAAGTCATCACCAAGCGGTGGAAATCCCCGCCCTGAGCGTCGTGCCCGACGCCTATGCTCCCGACAGCGTCATTGAGTCGATATCGTGGCGTGACACAAACGGACGTGCTTTCCTTCTCGGCGTTCAATTTCATCCCGAGCATCTCGACTATGCATTGCCCGTTTCGGGAAACATAGCCCGCCGTTTTGTTGCCGAAGCAAAAAAACATTTTGAAGAAAGGACGAGCAAATGACAAGGTGGTCTTTGGCATACGAAATCCTCAGGTTTTTTGTAAAACTGATTCATGATTGGTTTTACCGCCGAATCATAATCATAGGCAAGGAAAACATCCCTCGCAAAAAGCCGGTGGTCTTCGCGCCCAACCACCAAAACGCGCTGATGGACCCCTTGGCAATAATCTTTACCAACAAATTACAAACGGTCTTCCTCACCCGCTCCGACGTCTTCCTTTCGTTTTTGGTGCCGGTTTTTTCTTTTCTGAAAATGCTGCCCGTATATCGTATCCGCGACGGTGCCGGCGCACTGAAAAACAACGAGAGAATTTTCAACAAAAGCGTGGAAATTCTTGAAGCAAGAATGTCGATGGCGCTTTTCCCCGAAGCACTTCATTTCGGCAAACGCAGCCTGCGTCCCTTGAAGAAAGCCATTCCGCGAATAGTGTTTATGGCAGAAGAAAAAAACAACTTTTCCCTTGACATTCAGATAGTTCCGGTAGGAATTTATTACGACAATTATACTGACTCAAACAGCCTGCTTCAGGTAAACTACGGCAAAGCCATAAGCGTAAAAGACTTTAAAGTCTCCTATGAGAAAAATCCGCAAAAAGCCATGCTGGAGCTGAGAGACGCCATTTCCGAAGGCATCAAACCCTTGATAATTCATATTGAAGACCTCGACAATTACGAACTTTACGAGACCTTGCGTTATCTGCTGCGCAAAAAAGCCGCCCGAAAATTTAAGATTAAGGCCCCGAATAAAAATTGGTTTATCATTGATAAAAAAGTCATCGCCGGAATCTCGAAATTAGATGAAAAATCTTTCGAAAAATTAAAGGAACTCTATGAAGAGTTTATGGAGCTTTATAAAAAATCGGGCTTAAAATCCTATGAAATAAAGAAAACCAACTGGCTGAAATTCAGCATAAATAACCTAATGTTGCTTGCAGGTTTTCCCATTTTCGCCTTTGCCTTCATCAACAATTTCATACCTTACTTTTTGCTGCAAAATTTTCTGAAAAAGAAAGTAAAAGACCCGCAGTTTCATTCATCCTTAAAATTTGGCTTCGGCCTGTTTTTATGGCCGCTATATTATCTGCTCATAAGCCTTATCCCCTATTTCATTGTCGGAGATTTTTATTGGAGCTACTTCCTGCTGCTTACGATAACAGGCTTGATTACAGTTAAATACAAACTGCTTTACAAGATTACCGACACACACGCCGCCCTTATAAAAATCAGGGTATTCCATAAAAAAGAGTATAGAAAAATGATGAAAGTTTATGCCCGCATAGCCGAAATAGTTTTTGAATAAAAAAAAACTCCCCGGGGCCTGATAAAGCCCTCGAGGAGAATTTGTTTACAACTGAAAGAGCCGTTCGTGCTATTAACTAAATTTATTGCGGCTTACGAAGATTTGGGCATCTCCGTCTTCAATCATAAAAATTAATGATTAATCCGGTTAAGCGATTAAATTATTCAAGAACTGCTATTATGCGGCAAATGTATGGCTTAGCCATTCAAAATCAATAAGTGAAATTCCTAATTTTCCATGAGTTTTTTTACTGCCAAGACATTTCAGGCAGAAAATTTTCACTCAAATATTGACTTAAATGTGCTTTTTATTAGAAATGAGGACTTTAAGAACAAGAAAGAAGAAAAGCAAAGGGCTCTGTATGGAATTGTAAAAAAAATTGTAGTTTTGAGCCTTCAAATATCGTGCTATGATATCCATGCAAATTAACCTTTTTCTTAGACTATGTGCTTATCTATTGCTCATTTTCTCCTTCTATAATACTGAAGCGCAGAAGATTGGCTCTATTGATACCGCATATGTTTCTTATATGAAAAAAAAGGTTGAGAAAACACAAAACAAAAATCTCGACTCGGCCATAGCACTTTGCAATAACTATTTGGACAGCGCCCGCCAAAACGACGATAAAATTATCGAGGCATACGCACTTTATTATCTCGGCAGCACCTACGACATGAAAGGCAAATACGAAAATGCCTACAATTGCTATTTCAAAGCTTTGTCGATTTTTGAGAAATCGGACGACGCAAGAGGATTGGCGGGCTGCTTAAACAACATAGGCATTGTGCTTTGGGAGCAAAGTTCGCAAGTGAAAGGCGAAGGAAAAATCAAGAAATTGAATAAAGCACTCGATTATTTAAATGAATCTTTACATTATTTCAAAAAAATAAACTACAAAAACGGCATAGGTAACTGCTTGATGAACAAAGGGATAGCCTATAACGACCTGGGCAATTACCAAAGCGACAAAGCATTGAAGACTAAGTTTTTTGAAAAATCGGCGGAATTTTACAAACAGGCGGCCAGTGTTTTTGAAGAAATAGGAAACCGGCAGGGTTTGGCCGATTGCGATATGAACGTGGCGCTGATGTCCTTCGAGCTGTTTACCTCCAACGATACCGGAATTTTAACGGCTTCGCAATATAAAACAATAAACAAATATCTTCTTGATGCCTTAAATGGTTTTCACAATGTAGGCGACCTTTACGGAGAGAGTATGGTGCTGAAAAACCTTGCCACCATCAGGGTAAATCGTTCCAAATTGTTGGCCGGTAACGAAAAGAAACAAACCTTGAAAGAAGCCATCGCCTATGCAAAAGAAGCCCTTGCTTTCGCCGACAGCGCAAAAGCTCTTTACCTTCAATATGATGCCTATTACGAACTTTATCGAATCAACAAACTTCTCGGCAATTACAAAAAGGCTCTTGTAAACCACGAACTATACCTCAGTTTGAAAGATACCGTTCATCAAAACGAGCAATTTAAGGTGATGGAAGAAATGGAAACCCGCTACAATGCGGAAAAAAAAGAACAACAACTGAAAATACAAGAGGTGGAAAACAAACGTCAGAGAGCCTCCTTGATAGCCGTCACCATTGTACTTATAATCAGCCTGTTACTCGGTTTTATACTCTTCCGTTTTTACAAACAAAAGCAATTGGCAAACATTGCCCTAAACAATAAAAACGAGGAGCTTGAAAAGCTGAACAACACGCAAAACAAGCTGATAAGCATCATTTCGCACGATTTAAAAGCTCCCGTTTCGGCCTTTTTGGCAATAACAAACTCGTTAAAATCAAATCTCGATAAACTTTCCGAAGAAGAAACCGTCTATTACATCGAACGTATGGCCAATTCGGCCCTCGGCTTGAAAATGCAGTTCGACAATCTTTTGAATTGGGCTTTGTCGCAACGTAACGGTATTAAAGTTGACAAAAAGCTCGTTTATCTCGCCATTATCGTCGAGAAAGTAAGGGCAGTGCTTGACGAGGCGGCAAGGGAGAAAGGCCTTGAGATACTTAACAAAGTGCCCGATGAAATGCAAATAAACACCGACCCTAAGTTGCTTGGAATAGCCCTTAACAACCTGATTTCTAATGCTGTAAAGTTTTCTAAACCGGGCGACAACATTGATGTGGGAGCCAAGAAAGATAATGGCAGCGTTACTATTTGGGTAAAAGACCGGGGCGCAGGGATGAAACCTGAAGATATGGCTGCTGTCTTTAGCAACGAAGGGCTGAAACACAAAAGCGAAAACAGCGGGACGGGGCTCGGCCTTGCGGTTACAAAGGAGATTGTCGAAAAACTCGGCGGCAGAATTTATGTGGAAAGCAAATTAAATAAAGGTAGCACTTTTTATATGGAATTTTATGAGTAAAACAAAGGTTTATATTGTTGACGACCACAAAATCGTCATCGACGGAATTTCGTCATATTTTACGGGAAACGATGAATTTGAGCTCATCGGTTACGCAAACTCCGCCAATGATTTATTCATTGACCTTAAAAACATGATACCCGATATTTTGTTGCTCGACATCAAACTGCCCGGACTCTCGGGACTGAATATTGCCAAAATCATAACTGAGGACTATCCCGATATCAAAATAGTTTTTTTGACTTCAAACATTGACAAAGAGTCATTAAATGAGGCTGTTATTTCGGGAGGAAGAGGTTATTTCACAAAGGATGTCACCAGGGAAGAATTTTTTGAAGGGCTGGAAAAAATAATGAAAGGAGAAAACTATTACAGCCGCGGTATTCATCCCGTACTTTTCGGCGATTTCACCAAACACATAAAAAACATATCATCAAAAAATACCGACGGGCTGTCGGAAAGGGAAATAGAGGTAATCAGATGGATATCGGAAGGCCTGAGCATGAAGGAGATAGGAGAAAAAATGTTTATCAGCCCCAGAACGGTAGAAAGTCACAAAAACAAAATTTTGGGAAAATTGGGACTGAACTCCACCATTGAATTGGTGAAATATGCTATTAAAAACGGTATAACTTCTTTGTAGCCGGAACGACCGACTAAGTATTTGGGGTAATTACAAAGTGTTGGAATCTGCGTTTCTCTTAGTCTTCGGTTTCTATGTTTTATTCATAAATAGTGTCTCTTAGAAAACTATATATTTTTCGTAGTGGCTTATAAAAAACGGCAAGTACGAGGCTTGCGAAATGCTGAATATCAATAAGTTTACTTTTGTAAATGTTTGATTTCAGCATAAGCGTAACGAAGTAATTGGCGTTTTCTTATAGCCACTAAATCTCAATTTTCAAAAATATAATCCTTCCGGCTTTTTGCTTTATATTTGCACAAATTTAAAGAGTCCATGGGTATTTCGTTTTTCAACAAGCCGACATATAAGAAATTCAATTTGCCATCGCGATATTACGACGAGGAAAAGTCTGATTTTGAACGTCGTTTGAGGCGCTGGGAGCGTTTGCAGGAGCAAGAGGAAAGCGGCGAGCCGGCCTATAATCGCGAAGAATTTAAAGCGGAATTGAAAATGCGTTGGCAGTTGCAACGGGAAAGCGGCAACTATTTCAACAGGCACTACACAAACCGCCGGCGTATGATTGTGCTGGCGCTGATTGTGGCGGGGCTGCTGTGGGTTATTTATCTTATCGGAAAAAAATATATGGTTTAGAAGAATGGGGGATATTATAAATTTATTGCCTGATTCGGTGGCAAATCAGATAGCGGCGGGAGAAGTGATACAACGTCCTGCTTCGGCAGTAAAAGAGCTGTTGGAAAATGCGGTGGACGCCGGTGCCGACAATATCAAGCTGATTATTAAAGATGGCGGAAAGTCGATGATTCAGGTGATTGACAACGGCTGCGGCATGTCGGACACCGACGCACGTATGAGCTTCGAGCGCCATGCCACCTCAAAAATAAGTAAAGCCGACGACCTTTTCAGGATTCAAACCATGGGCTTTCGCGGCGAGGCTCTCGCCTCCATTGCGGCCATAGCCCACGTGGAGCTCAAAACACGGACACACGACAGCGAAGTGGGCACTAAAATTCTTATTGAAGGCTCCAAGGTTATCGAACAAACCGAAGCACAAGTGCCCGCGGGAACCTCTTTCACCATAAAGAATTTGTTTTTTAACACTCCCGCGAGGCGTAACTTCCTCAAATCCGATAGCGTTGAACTACGCCACATCACGGAGGAGTTTATCCGTGTGGCTCTGGTAAACCCGCAGATTCAGTTTACCTTTATGGACAACGGCAGGCAGAAGTTTCTCCTTTACCAAGGCAGTTTCAAACAGCGTATCATTGCCATTTTCGGCAAGCATTACAAAAGCAGGCTGCTGAAAGTGGAAGAGTCAACACTGGTTGTTGACATCGACGGCTTTGTGGGTAAACCCGAGACGGCACGAAAGACAAGAGGCGAGCAGTATTTCTTTGTAAACCACCGTTTTATAAAACATCCTTATTTAAACCATGCCATCACGGCAGCTTTTGAGGAGTTGATTCCCGAAGGTGCTTTCCCCTCGTATTTCATCCACCTTAAAGTTGACCCCTCGGACATAGATGTAAACATACACCCCACGAAAACGGAGGTAAATTTCAAAGACGAAAAAGCCAT
>CAZPGC010000003.1:13839-20129 GCA_964585875.1 uncultured Prolixibacteraceae bacterium
GAAAGCGAGATAACAAACGAGATTTTTGTATCGCAAGGCGCTGAGGATGAAGAAGAAACGCAAGCTTGGGCTCAATATGACTTTATTCCGCTTTACAACAGATGGCTTATGGCTACCACGCCTGACGGTCTGATGCTCATTGACAGACAGGCAGCACACGAGCGTGTGCTTTTTGACAGATTTTCAGCAATAACGGGGATGAACAGCCCGGCAAGTCAGCGCAAAATGTTCCCCGACAGGTTACATTTCACCGCCGGTGATGCCGACCTGATAAAGGAGCTGCTGCCCGATTTGGAAGCCATGGGCTTTGAGATTAAACCATTGGAAAACAATGAGTTTGAGGTTCACGGCGCCCCACCCGATTTGGCAGGCGAGCTGCTCACTCCCATTTTGGAAGGCATGCTGGAGCATTACAAACTCAACAAAATGGAGCTGAAAATAGACAGGCGACAAAACCTGTTGCTTGCGATGGCAAGGAATTTGTCGGTGCGGCCCGGCCGCGAGCTCAGCGACGAAGAGCATAAAGCATTGATTGAGGCTCTGTTCGAGTCGTCGGTGCCCACGGAATCACCCTCGGGGAAAGTGATAATCAAGATGATTTCTCCAATAGAAATTGAAAATATGTTTAAGAAATAATTTTTTTTATGTCAGATTATATAAGTCCGGGCAGATACAGGTTGCTGCCGCCGATTGTTAAAAACCTGATTATCATCAATGTATTGATGTTCTTTGCCAAGTTTGTCGTTTACAGCAGCTTCGGCATAGACCTCGATGACATCTTGGGACTTCATTATTTCGGTTCCGAGAAGTTTTATCCCTTTCAATTTATCACCTATATGTTTATGCACGGGGGCTTCAGTCATATCTTTTTCAATATGTTTGCCCTGTGGATGTTCGGTGCCACACTGGAAAATTATTGGGGACCAAAACGTTTCCTGATTTTTTACTTCGTTACGGGCATTGGCGCCGCCATAGTACATTACACGGTGTTTTATTTTCAGGTTCAGCCCATGCTTCACACCATAAGCGCTTATATTGCACATCCTGATATTCAGTGGTTTACAAGCTTTATTCACGGACCCGAATTCGTCGTAAACCTCACTGTGGAGAATCACTACAACACCGTTTTTCTGCCGGCATTCAACTCTGCGGCAACGGGAGCCGAGCAGCTGCAAGCCACTGTGGATTTTATGAATTGGTATCGCGAGGCCTTTCTGAATATGCCCAACGTGGTGGGAGCCTCGGGTGCCATTTACGGGCTCTTGCTCGCTTTCGGTATGACCTTCCCCAACGCGCTCATTTACCTTTATTTCCTTTTTCCCATAAAAGCAAAATGGTTTGTCTTGATATTCGGACTCTTGGAGCTTTTTTCGGGAATACGCAACAATCCGGCCGACAATGTGGCACATTTTGCCCACCTCGGCGGCATGCTTTTCGGTCTGTTTTTAATTTTATATTGGAAGAAAAAAGACACTAACTTTTATCAATACTGATAATTATGAGAGGCTATTATAATCCGTATCAGAACAGTAATCCCAAGGAAATGTGGAACAACTTCTACCGTAACAACAAAATTACGGTGTGGTTGATGGGAGGGGCGCTGGTGCTTATGGCTTTTATGAGAGCTTCGTTTTTCAATATTTTTTTTAGCGTCTATCTTATTTATTTCGGCAGTGTTTTGTTCAAGCAGTTTTTCAACGACGAAAAGCTCCTTCGCACCTTCATCTTTGCAGGCTTGTCGGGTCTCGCTCTTTACTTGCTGATTTTCAACGACATAATATTCTGGATGACAGCCGTTAACGTGTTTATTTCCGCGGCGTCGATATCTTTGATTGTGGCTGCCTCAACCTATGCCCCCGATATGGAGGTGCTTCTTGCCTTTTTCGGCAGGGTGAAAATAAAATGGCTTGCGGTGGTGCTCGTGGCTCTCGACATCCTCACCATCAACCCTTCGCATCCCTCGCCCCGCATTGCCGACATCGGAGGCATACTCTACGGCTTTCTGTCGATATATCTGCCGGCTCGACGTACCTTTGGCGTGGGTTTCGACCCGGGCAAGCTCTTTCGCAAACGCGGCCCCTACTATAAAAGACAAGGCAAGAAAAAAGCCGAGACAAGGACTCAAACTTTTGAGAGCGACGAAGATTACAACGCCCGTAAGAATCGGGAACAGAAGGAGATAGATGCAATTCTCGAAAAAATAAAGACATCGGGTTACGACTCGCTTACGGCCGATGAGAAACGCAAATTATTTGACCAAAGCAACAGATAATGGCAGAAGGAAAAAGGAAAATATCGTTGCTCGGCTATTTTCTCAGGCTGATAAACCTTATTGGCATAGCGGCAATAGTCCTTGCCTATCTATCGCTTTTTATCTCGCCGGCGAAATTCTGGATACCGGCCTTTTTCGGTCTCAGCTACCCCCTTTGGCTTGTGCTAAACCTTTATTTCGTCTTCCACTGGATAGCGCTGCGACGGCGTTTCTTCATCTACCCGCTGACCGCCGTTTTGCTCGGTTTTTCGCTACCATCGCGCTACGTGGGCTTCGGCTCCAACGTGGAAATTGCCGACACTTCCGGCTCCATTAAAATACTGACATACAACGTTCACGACTTCGATTACTACAGCCAAACATACAGCCGAGGGAATTTTGCCGTTGACGCTATTTTGAAATTGATAAAAAAAGAAAAACCGGCTGTGCTTTGTTTTCAGGAATTTTATTCAAATCCCTCGAGAGAAAAAATGAACAACCTTAAGACTTTCATGGAAAAAGGCGGTTTTCCGTATGTGGCAAAATATAAATACAACAGGCGCACAAGCTATCTTTTTTTGGTGATTTACAGCAAGTTTCCCATTGTGCACGACGGATATATCAACAATGCAAAAGGAAATAAAGACATAACGGGGATTTATGCCGACATGAGGACGCCGGCGGGCCTTATTCGTGTTTATAACACACATCTCAACTCCACACAGATATCGTCGGAGGCATATTTGCTGAAAGAAGATTATGACGTTACCAAAAAAAAGGATGTGAAAAAGGCAGCCAAGGGTGCCAAAAAAATAGCGGGAAGAATGCGTGCCGGTTATGAAAAAAGAGCCTTGCAGGTTGACGAACTCAAGCAACATATCGAAGCCTCGCCATACCCCGTTATCCTTGCCGGCGATTTCAACGATACGCCTTGCTCTTATTCATACCAAAGGCTGACACGCTCTTTGGACGACAGCTTTATGGAATGCGGCAAAGGTTTCAGCACCACCTATGATGGCATATATCCCTCGTTTAGAATAGATTATGTGCTTCACGACGACAATTTCCGTGCAATAAAATATAAGAGAATCAAGGTGAAAGCTTCCGACCACTACCCTGTATCGGCTGTTTTGCTACCCTTAAAAAGCAAAGACGATGGGCAATAAATTTATACTCACATCGGATTTTGAACCCACCGGCGACCAGCCCGAAGCCATAAAACAGCTTGTGGAGGGAATAAACCGCGGCGACCGTGCGCAGGTGTTACTCGGCGTTACGGGCTCGGGAAAGACTTTCACCATGGCCAACGTCATCAAGGAAATAAACCGCCCCACCCTTGTGCTCAGCCACAACAAAACGTTGGCAGCTCAACTCTACGGCGAATTCAAGCAGTTTTTTCCTAAAAATGCCGTGGAATATTTTGTTTCGTATTACGACTACTACCAGCCCGAGGCTTACATTCCAGTCACTAACACCTACATAGAGAAGGACTTACAGATAAATGACGAAATCGACAAGCTGCGCCTCAGCGCCACCTCTGCCCTGCTTTCGGGACGCCGTGACGTCATCGTGGTATCATCGGTGTCGTGCATTTATTCCCTCGGCAATCCCGACGACTACACCAACAACGTTATTGCTTTGAAAGTGGGGACGGTGATAAGTCGCGACCTCTTTTTGCACCAGTTGGTGAGCAGTTTGTATTCGAGAAACGAAGTCGAATTTACCCGCGGACGTTTTAGGGTGAAAGGCGACACGGTGGATGTCTTTCCCGCTTACGACGACAAAATTATCAGGGTGATGTTTTGGGGCGACGAAGTGGAAGCCCTCGAATACATCGACCCGGTTACCAACAGGCGTATGGAAAAACTCGACTTCGTCAAAATTTATCCGGCAAATATCTTTGTCACCGACAAAAACACGGTAAAAGATTCGCTGTATGCCATTCAGGACGACCTTACCGATAGAGTCGAGTTTTTGAAGTCCATAGGTAAAAACTTAGAAGCCAAGCGTTTGGAAGACCGTGTAAACTACGATTTGGAGATGATACGCGAGTTGGGATATTGCTCGGGAATAGAAAATTATTCGCGCTACTTCGACGGGAGAAAACCCGGAGAGCGCCCCTTTGTTCTTCTGGATTATTTTCCCGACGATTACCTTTTGATTATCGACGAGAGCCATGTTACCATTCCGCAAATCAGAGCCATGTACGGCGGCGACCGCTCGCGCAAGGAAAACCTTGTGGAATACGGCTTCCGCTTGCCTTCGGCATTGGACAACAGGCCGCTGCGCTTCGACGAGTTTGAGAAGCTGTCGGGACAGACCGTCTATGTTTCGGCAACGCCGGCAGATTATGAGCTTGCCAAGGCGGGAGGCGTTGTGGTTGAGCAGGTTATAAGACCAACGGGACTCTTGGACCCCGAGATTATCGTGCGCCCGAGTTTAAATCAGATTGACGACCTGTTGGAAGAAATTGCAAGCACCGTGGAGAAAAACGAGCGCGTTTTGGTGACAACACTCACCAAACGCATGGCCGAAGAGCTTAACAAATATCTGCTGAAGCTGAGAATAAAATCGAAATACATTCACTCCGAAGTTGACACTCTTGAGCGCGTGGAAATTCTTCGCGAGCTGCGCCTCGGCGAGATTGACGTGCTTGTGGGCGTCAACCTATTGCGCGAAGGCCTCGACCTGCCCGAGGTGTCGTTGGTGGCTATCCTCGATGCCGACAAAGAGGGTTTTCTGCGGTCGGAGAAATCGCTTACACAAACGGCGGGACGTGCGGCACGCAACATAAATTCAAGGGTGATAATGTATGCCGAAAAGATTACAGGCTCCATGCAGCGCACCATCGACGAGACCAACAGAAGGCGACTTAAGCAGATGAATTACAACAAGATACATGGAATAACCCCGAAACAAATCGTTAAATCTACCGACTCTATACTGACTCAAACTTCGGTGGCTAATTCGTCAGCCGGCGCCGCCAAAGGCAAGGCTTATGTGGAAAACGACAAGACCACAATAGCCGCCGACCCTGTGGTAAAATATATGAGCACCGAAGAAATAAAAAAAGCCATCATCAATTCGCAACACAAGATGGAGCTTGCGGTAAAAGAACTCGATTTCATTGAAGCTGCACGCTATCGCGACGAAATCAAGGAGCTAAAGAAACTATTGAAGGAGAAAGTTTGAAAAAAATGCCGTATGCTCTTTCCTCGTATGCGCTCATCGCAGGCTGTCATACCTTTTTGCCTTAAAAATATACCTTCTGTTTTTGTGCTTTCTTGCGGCATAAGCGTTTTTGCCCTTTCCCTCATAAGGAGTGATAAATTCCCAAACGATATTTTTTTTCTCATCTATCTCGAAAACACGTCCCTTTTGACCTTCGGTAATCAAGACATCGCCGTTGGGCAACATCTGCGCTCCCGACAAAAAAGTGGAATAGAAGTCTGTTTTAACGGGAGCTTCGTAACGCCATACGAGCTTGGCATCCGTAGATATTTCGGCCTTTTGCGTGTCGGGCATAAGGACAGACACGATGTCCACTGACGACCACGGTCTAATTGAGTCGCGACCGTTGTTAAAAATCATTATGTCGCCTTTGTATTTTCCCGTTTTTAAAAAATGTGCATCGTGCTGACCGAACAGGGTCTGTTTTCCCTTGCCTTTATACGCTTTCGGATTTCCCCATCTGAAGAGCAAGTCGCCGCCGCGCTTGTAGCGGCCTCCTTTATGACTTGCCGCTTGTGTAGTGTTTGTGCCGTGGTCTATCATCCAAATTTCGTCCATAGCCCTGACGGAGACAAGGATAAGGTCTTTTTCGGCGTCATAATCCAAAGAGTTGGCGTGCAAATAGTCTTTTTTGTTGTGAGGCCTCACAACATAATTAAAATCAATGAGTTCCGGATGTTCGGATACCTTTCCGTAATTGGCTTTTGTTTTGTCGAAATCCTGAACAAGATGGTCTGCGGCCTTCCATCGCCAAACTATTTCTCCCGAGTTTTTCCCCTCGGGATGAATTTCCACTATTTCCAACATA
>CAZPGC010000003.1:20229-23769 GCA_964585875.1 uncultured Prolixibacteraceae bacterium
ATGCGGCAAGCTTTCAGCAGCCCTCCCGAAGGCATAAGGTATTCCGTAGCTCCCGGCATAAAGCCCGTTTCCCACTTACGCAACTCCCTGCCGTTCATATCAATAAGGTATGTTTGCGTGGAAAAAAAAGGCGAATAAAGAGTGTAGCCCCTGTAAGCCTGCGGAGTATTTATTATCACGCCCGTCGAATCTTGAGCATTAAGGCTTGTAACCCACAGAATTAAAATGATATAAACAATAGATTTCTTCATTTAATTATGTTTAACCGGTTAATTTTTCAAATTATTCTATGAAATATAATATTCAACGGTTTTTTCCGAAGCGGGCAAATTATAGAATTATAAACCGGAGTTTCAGCCACAAAAATAGGCAATAAATTGAGATTATGTTTTTTAAAGGTATCACTATATTAAATTCGGAATAAATTAATCGGGTGCTTACGCTTTTGTTTATTATCTTAGCGCATTGATTTATAACCCCTTGTTCACAGGGGCAAGGTAATTTTATTGAAGTTATGAAAAAGCATCTTGTAATTTCGGTATTTATCGCGACACTGTTGACTGCTTGTGGTAACAGCGATAAAAATGCGGCAACAAAGCCACAAAAAGACACCGCCGGCGATAATGTAAACTATGCGGAAAATATAGTAAACGACAAATGTCTTGTTTGCCATGTTGCCTATAAAAAACCCGGCACACATCTTAAGAAGTTGCATGCGCCACCGCTAAACGGCATTGTTTATCACCTCGAAAAGAAATTTACCGACACGGCAACAGGATATTTCGACACCGATATGGCCGTGGAATTTATTTCCGATTACGTGCTTAATCCCGATACGGCCAAGTCATTATGCGATAAAAGCAAGATTAAATATTACGGCATAATGCCGTCTTTAAAGGGCTCGGTTACAAAAGACGAGTTGGAAGACATTGCCTATTTCATCATTGACAGCTTTGCTACAAAACGCTGAAAATCACTGATAATGAAATCATTAGTAGTATTAACAGGAGCGGGAATGAGTGCTGAAAGCGGCATTATGACTTTCCGCGATATGGGCGGTCTGTGGCAGCAATACCGAATTGAGGAGGTAGCCTCGCCTCAAGCCTGGGCCAACAACAGGCAGATGGTTTTGGATTTCTACAACGCACGGCGCAAGCAACTTTACGAAGTGGAGCCCAATGCCGCCCATTATGCCCTGGTGGAGTTGGAGAAAAAATACGACGTTCGTATTATAACACAGAATGTTGACGACCTTCACGAACGCGCCGGCTCGAGCAGCGTGCTGCATCTGCACGGCGAGCTGAAAAAAGTGAGAAGCGAGCGCGACCCCTCACTGATTTACACCTTGGAAGGATGGGAGCTCAAAGAGGGCGATTTGGCCGAAGACGGAGCGCAACTACGCCCTCATATCGTTTGGTTTGGCGAGGCTGTGCCCATGATTGAAGAAGCAGCAAAAATCGTGAAACTTGCAGATATACTGGTGATTATCGGCACTTCGCTACAGGTTTATCCTGCGGCGGGATTGCTGGGTTATGCTCCCGAACACTGCCGCAAATTTTACATCGACCCGCATGCCGGCGATATGGCTTTGCCGGAGGTGGAAGCCATAGCCGAAAAAGCAACGACAGGAACGAGGAAAGTAGTGGACTCGCTAATGAATGACGCCGATGAATAAAACAGTAGAATACGATTTACCCGATTTGAAGGTGCTCAAAGGCAGGCCTTCGAAACAACTTTTTGCCTGGCGCCCCCGCAAAACCTATGTTGTTCTTGGTCGCGCCAACAAGGCCGAAGCTTCGTTGACGGAAGCGGCATTGATTGACAACTCCCTAATTATTACCAAGCGCCCTTCGGGTGGAGAAAGCGTGATTTTAAGTCCCAAAATGATTGGCATTGCCGTTTTGTTGCCCGTGATAAAAGGCTTGAAATCAAGAGATTATTTCTTGGCCGTCAACGATGCCATTATCAAAAAACTCAAGCACTACGGCGTAAAAAATTTGACAACCAAGGGCATATCCGATATTTCCATAGGAGAAAAAAAAATAATGGGCTCCTCCGTTTACCGCACACGCGAAACGGTCTTTTATCATGCAGTTTTAAATGTGTCGGAAGACATTGATTTGATTTCAAAATACCTTAAACATCCCACGCGCGAGCCCGATTACCGCAAAGGAAGAAAGCATGATGATTTTGTAACATCTTTACTCCAAGCCGGCTATAAGATTGATATTGAAGAGCTTAAAGCCTCATTGAACGGCGCAAGGGTGCTTGTTTGAAAGCAACCGGGCAAGCTTATATTGCGGTTGAGGGCAAGTATAAAACATCATAACAAGCGCTGATAAAGGGCTTTAAAGTCGATGATGCCGAAAACATGCAAAGCGGTGAGGATAACCACCGCCAAGATAACCCACCGCAGGAAAGGCGCCCCCTTTTTAACGGCAAACTTGGAGGCTACTATAGCGCCAATGATATTGCCCACAGCCAAGACAAAGCCGTAGAGGTAGTTGACTTGACCGCTGATTATGAAAACGATGAGCGTAAAAGGCACATACATAAAGACTATCAGCACTTTTAAGGCATTGGCTTGCAAGAGGTCGAAACCGGCACCCAACACCAATGCCATTAGCAGCAGATAACCTATGCCTGCGTGAATAAAACCTCCGTAAACTCCTATAAAAAAGAAGATTACATATTGTAGCGGCGAGGATTTTTTGTTTTGCAACTCGATTTTACCCTTTAACCAAACAGAAGGTTTATAAAAGACGAAAAAGAGCATAATAAACATGATGACAACCATCACTTTCTCGAAAAGAGCTTCATTTATTTCCACTGCAATAAAAGACCCCGCCACGGCACCCGCCACCGCAGGAATACCCAAAAGCAAACCTTTGCGTGACGACAGCAAACCCGCTTTTTTGAAATTCCGCGTGGCGGTAAGTGTCTGCAAGGTGATGGCAATACGGTTTGTGCCGTTGGCAACAGTGGCAGGCAAACCGAGAAACATCAACAACGACAGCGAGATAATGGAGCCTCCACCCGCAAGGGTGTTGATAAAACCCACGGAGATTCCGGCAAGGACGAGCAATATGATTTCCGTTAAATTCATTGGCGGGCAAAGTAAATAAATATATTTTTGCCTTTTATCAATTAAATGACAACGATGGAAAAACCCGATAAGCGTATTTTCGATTTTATTGCCGAGCATCATGTGCTCAATTTAGCAACTTTAAGGGCAGACAGACCTTACATTGCACACTGTTTTTATGTGTTTGTGCCGGAGGATAATTTCTTCGTTTTCACCTCTGACGAGAAAACACGCCACGCTAAGGAAATGCTTGACAACAAACATGTTGCAGCCGGAATTGCCCTGGAGACCAAAACCGTCGGCAAGATTCGCGGGCTGCAAATCGAGGGCACCGTGGCAAAAGCCGAGGGAGACAACTTATCGAAGGCGAAAAAGCACTACCTGAAAGCATACCCCTATGCCCTACTCCACCTCGAAACAATGTGGATACTACGCCCGACCTTTTATAAACTTAC
>CAZPGC010000003.1:23869-54527 GCA_964585875.1 uncultured Prolixibacteraceae bacterium
GACAATTTAACAAAGATAAAGTCAAATCAGGTGTTGGAGATGATAACCGTGGCCAACGATTATTGTCTCTTTACCGAAGCCGTAAAATCCAAGGAAAAGGCTGATATTCTAAGCTATTACCAGAAAGTATTGCCCCTGTTGCATATCAAAGGTGCCTTGCTGCCGAGTGTGGAAGTGAGCGACGAAAGTGCAAATATAAAATACGTTAGCGAGGAGCACTGGCAAAATGTTTTCACTGCCTTGGAAGAAAAATTCGGTGAAGACGACAAATATTGGTTTCCCGACCACAACAATGATTTGATTAAGGAAAGCCTTGCCGACAACTTGGCGGATATCTACCAAGACATGAAAGACTTCGTGGTGCTTTTTCAGCAACCTCAACTTGCTGCCAAGGAAAATGCCGTGGCAGACTTAAAAGCCCTTTTCGCCTCACATTGGGGTTTTAGGCTTGTGAAAGCATCCTATAAAATTCATTTAACACTGTTTAACAATGAATTAAGCGAGGATTTGTTAAACTTCTGACTTCAAAATTCATCTAAGGTTTTTCACACAAAATTTTGATTATGAGAACTATAAAATATTTCGGAATCTTACTTGCGGCAATGCTTATGAACATTTCGGCATTTTCGCAAAAAAGCGGACACAATATTCACATCATTATCGATGACTATCCCGACACACTTTTGTTTTTGGTGAATTATTACGGCACAACAAACCAAATAAAAGACACGGCTTTTTCAAAGAAAGGCGATTTTGTTTTTAAGGGAGACAAGGCCTTGCCCGGCGGTATTTACCTTGCAGTTACCGGCGACAGAAAATATTTTGAGATGCTTGTTGATAAAGAACAGCATTTCAGCATACACACCAAAAGCGGCGACTTTGTAAATTCGGCAAAGATAAAAGGCTCGAAGGATAACGAAGAGTTTTATACCTACCTTAAATATCTGGAAAAGAAGGACAAAGAGCGCAAAGCGATTGAAGCCGAATACAAAAACAAACTCGAAGACAAAGAGGCAAAGAAACAGATGCAGGAAAAACTCGATAAGCTGAACGACGAGGTTAAAGCCTACAAAAACCAAATAATAAAAAACAAGCCGGAGACATTCTTGGCAGCCATTTTAAGAGCTTCCAAAGAGCCGGAAATACCGACAGAGCTGCCTTTGAATAAAGATGGTAAACCCGACTCCACATACATTTATCGCTACTATAAAAGTCACTTCTTCGACGGCTTTAACTTCTCCGACGAAAGGCTGTTGCGCAGTCCTATTTATGCACAGAAAATAAAGAAATACTTCACCAAAGTACTTCTGCAACATCCTGATACACTGATAAAAGAAGCCGACAGCATAATAGCTCTCGCTAAGCCTAACAAAGAGACATACAAGTTTTGCATTTGGTATTTCACATACGCTTCGGAGACCTCGGAGATAATGGGACTCGATGCCGTTTTTGTTCATCTTGTAAAAAAATATTACGAAACCGGCGAGGCTTATTGGGTGAATGAAACCGTGCTGAAAAACATTACCAAAAGGGCCAATACGCTCGACAGGTTGTTGATTGGAAAAACAGCACCCAATATGATAATGATTGACACCACCGCCGATATAAATCATCTCGTATCGTTGTGGGGCGTCAAGTCGCCATACACGGTGGTGCTTTTCTGGGACCCCGACTGCGGGCATTGCCGTCACGAAATACCGCTGATAAGAGACTGGATGAACGAAAATGCCGACAAATACGGAGTGAAAGTCTTTGCCGTATGCAGCGACACGAGTCTTGTGAAATGGAAAAATTTCCTCAAGGAGTTTAAAATCAAACAATGGATAAATGTAAACGGAACGCGCTCGGCGACAGAGAATTACCACGACCTTTACGACATAATATCAACTCCAACCATCTATCTTTTGGACGAGAACAAAAAGATTTTGGCCAAACGTTTGGGCTCAAAACAACTTGAGGAATTTATCGAAAGAGACTACAAGCGAAAGCATAAGCAAAAAGAGGATAAAGACAAGTAAGGCAATATGTTACCATAGCTGAAGCAATTATCGCCGCGGAAGTTATTCCGCAAAAAAAGTAGCAATGGATAAAAAGAAAAGAAGGGAAGCATCGCAGTATTTGCGTTACGACCTCGACAACGGCATAAGGGTAATTCACAAAAGGGTAAAAAGTCCCGTAGCCCATTTGGGATTGATAATAAACACAGGCTCGCGCGACGAAAACGATAACGAGCAAGGGATAGCGCATTTCATAGAGCACACCATCTTCAAAGGAACGAGAAAGCGCAAAGCCTATCACATACTCAACCGTCTCGACAGCGTGGGCGCCGACATGAATGCTTTTACCACCAAGGAAGACACCTGCATTTACGCCTCCTTCCTCAAAGAACATTTCGGACGCACCATGGAGCTTTTTGCCGACATCAGCCTTAACTCCGTTTTTCCGCAAAAAGAGGTGAATAAAGAAAAGGAAGTGGTAATAGACGAGATAAACTCCTACCGCGACAACCCCGCAGAGGAGATTTTCGACGAAATAGAAGAAGTGGTTTTCGCAGGTCACCCGCTGGGGCGAAATATCCTCGGCACCATTGACAAGGTGAAAAACATAAAGCGCACATCCGTTTTCCGCTTTATAAAACGCACCTACAACACCGACCAAATGGTGATATGCTCCGTTGGAGACATCGACTTCAATAAACTTGTAAGACAGACGGATAAGTATTTTAAAGAGGTGCCGGAAAGCATAAGAAATTTCACGCGCAAAGCTCCCGAGCATTACATGCCCCGGACGGTGATAAAAGAAAAAGGGCAGTTTCAAGGACACTGTATCATTGCTGCCAAGGCATACGGCACCAAAGACCCGCGGCGGACTGCACTGTTTCTGCTCAACAACATTTTGGGAGGACCGGGCTCAAATTCCAGGCTGAATTTGGGCATAAGAGAAAAATACGGCTTTTGCTATAATCTTGAATCCAACTACACGGCCTATTCCGACACCGGCTTGATAACAATTTACATGGGCACCGACTTCGATTACATCGACAAAACCGCCGCTTTGGTAATGAAAGAGCTTAAGAAATTACGCGAGAAGAAGCTGGGCACTATGCAGTTACACATGGCCAAACAGCAGATAAAAGGGCAGATAGCCATTGCCAACGACAGCAATATCAACGAGTTGACGGCCATGGGAAAGAGCATTATCTCATATGACAAAGTGGAAGACCTCGAAAGCCTTTACAAGCGTATAGATGCCCTAAGCGGCGATGACATCTTGGAAACGGCAAACGAGGTATTCGACCCGGCGCAGCTCACAAAACTCATTTATACAAAAGCCCGATAAAACAAAAAAAGATGAACTTTATAGACGAAAAATTGGAAGAATACATATCGGCACACAGTCAGGCCGAGTCGCAAGTATTGCAGGAGATAAACCGTAAAACGCATCTGACAACCGTTATGCCCCAAATGCTTTCGGGCAACCTGCAAGGCAAATTCCTCGGTCTTCTCGCCTCTCTTTCGGGAGCGCAAAACATTGTCGAAATAGGCACTTTCACCGGATATTCAGCCATAGCCATGGCTGAGATGACGGGAGAAGACACACGCATTCACACCATGGAAGTTGACGAAGAATTGGAAGACACCATCAGAAAAAACATTGCTGCGGCAGGCTTTGAAAACAAGATTGAGCTCCACATGGGCGATGCTCATAAGTTGCTGAAAGAATTGGACTTAACTCCCGATTTTGTCTTTATAGACGCCGACAAAACAAGCTATCCCGACTATTACGATTTGCTGCTGCCCATGATGAAAAGCGGCGGCATAATCGTTGCCGACAACGTTTTGTGGGGTGGTAAAGTGCTGCAAGACGACGACAAATGCCAAGCCGATACTCTTGCCATAAAAAAATTCAACGATACCGTGCAAAACGATGACAGGGTAATAAATATTATGCTACCTTTACGCGACGGATTGATGATTATTGTAAAGAAATAAAAATTATGGAAAGCAACCCTAGAAATATCATTTTTATAGTAAACCCCATTTCCGGATTAAAGCTTTTTCCCAACATCAGCCGAAGCATTGAAAAGGCAACGGCAAAGAATAACATAAGGGCCGAAATAATACATACCGAATATGCGGGACACGCTTTGGAGCTTTGCCGAAAAGCCGTGGAATCGGAAAACCCGCCTGATGCTATTGTGGCCGTAGGCGGCGACGGCACTGTAAACGAGGTGGTTAACGGCATAGGCTTGTCGGGTGTCACCATGGGCATAATACCCACCGGCTCGGGCAACGGACTTGCAAGGCATCTCGGCATTTCCCTGTTACCCGCACGTGCCTTGAAGACCATTATCAAAGGCTACTCTGTGCCCATCGACATTATGCAGATAGGAAAAAAACGCTTTGCCGCCAACGTAGCCGGCGTGGGTTTCGATGCCATTGTGTCGTGGAAATTTAAAGAAGTGAAAACCCGCGGCCCCATTGCATATGCCAAGATAATACTTGAAGAATTTATGAAAGCCAAGCCTGCCAAATATATTATCAAACTCGATAAAAAAGATGAGTTTGAAGTGGAATCGCCCATGATAACCGTGGCCAATTCCACACAATTCGGCAACAATGCCATAATAGCCCCCAACGCCTCCGTCACCGACGGCTATCTGGACTTGTGTATCATAAAACCTTTTCCGCTTGCAATGACCCTCGACCTTGCCACAAAAATTATGACTAATCAGATTGGCTCAAGCAAATACTACGAAAGTTATCTTGCCAAGAAAATCACCATTATTCAGAAAAAGGCTGTATTTCAGATAGATGGCGATTCGGTAAAAGAAAAAAGCAAGATAAAAATAAAGATTCGCAAGAAAGCCTTAAATATGATAATACCCAAAGACCACGAAAACAATATCTGATGAGCAAAAAGAAGAAAAGAAAAGATTACGGCGGCAGCATGGTTTATTCCACCAATCCCAACTATTTTTTTGAAGAGGAAAACCCGGAAGAAAGCACTTTGCCGCCCCGGCAGCAAAACTTACGCATTTGGCTGGAAAAAGCCGGCCGAGGCGGGAAAACGGCTTCCGTTATCAAGGGCTTTGTCGGCACTGAAGATGACTTGAAAGCGCTCGGAAAAACACTCAAAACATCCTGTGGCACAGGCGGTAGCGTAAAAGACGGCGAGATAATAATTCAAGGAGACCACCGCGATAAAATTTTGAAGATTCTTACGGCTGAAGGCTACAAAGTCAAAAAAGCGGGAGGATAAAAAAACATGGAAAAACCTTAACAGAATTTGGCAAGATAAGCTGCGGCCAAGGAATTACCTAGCTGTTGCGCACGGCGAAAATCGGCACAAGCGCCGGCTTTGTCGCCTGTTTTCAAACGAGCCAGAGCTCTGTTGAAAAAGGCATTGGCATTTCGTCCGTCAAGCTTTATTGCCTCGGTAAAAAATGAAATCGCCTTGGCAAAATCTCCTGTTTTCATCATTACCACGCCCAAATTTAGCAGGGCTTTCTCATCCTTCGGATTAAGTTCCACGGCCCTTTCAAGATCTTCTCGAGCATAAGGGTATTCTCCTGTTATTCCGTATGTTACACCGCGGTACAGATAGGCTATTTCGTAGTCCTTGTCTATACGTATGGCTTCGCTGAAGTCGGCAAGGGCTCCTTTGTAATCTTTAAGATTATACTTAGCCAAGCCACGGTTGAAAAAAGACTGCGGCCGTTGTTTGTTGATAGCTATGGCTTTGTCGAGGTCGGATATGGCTTTCCCGAATTGCCCCATTCCGGCATAGACGTTGGCACGATTCACCCACACCGATTCGTAGTCGGGAAAACGACTGATGACCACGGCATAATCATTCAAAGCCTTTTGATATTTTTTCTCGTGCATAAAACCGTCGCCGCGCACAAGATAGGCGTGGACGGCCGAAGGATTCTTCTTAATAACATCGCTCATAAGCGTGTTGCAATCTTTCCAAACTTTAGTCCTGCCGTGGCTCTCAAAAGAGAAAACAGCAACTATAAGCACAAGAGCGACAGTGAGATAAGGCCTTAATCTTTTCCAATTTGCCTTTTCTTTGGTTTTATTGAAATATACGGCAAGGATGTAAAACAAACCGAGATAGGGAAGGTAAACATAGCGTTCGGCCGTAAGCTGTATTCCTATTTGCACAAAATGTATGGTCACCGATATGGTTAGGGCGAAAAATAAAATACCGAAGAGCAAAGGATTGTCAAACCGCCTTTGTCTCAAGGCTTTAACAAAAAGAGCTATGGTAAAAAAGACAATTATAAAAAACAGTGCCGCGCCAAGATAATAAGCCGCGCCTATACCCTGCCCCGCCTGGTCCGGCACCGGATAATAATGAATGGCCGAAAGGCGAAAAGGAAAAACAAAAGCAAGCAAGTAGAAAATCACCGAGTAAAGCACCAAGACGATTCTTTCGCCGGCTCCAAAGAACTTGCTAAGGTCGGCGAGGTGCGAAAACTCGGCTCTCGCGTCGAATGCCACCACAACCAAGATGATGGAAACAAGCATCATAGGCAGTTTAGTAAAAATGTCGCGCTTTGTGATTTTGGACTTGTGCCAAAGGTCGAAAAGTAATAGTACGAAAGGAAGGGTGACGGCTGTGGCTTTGGACAAAACCGAGAGCAAAAACAGCAGATTCGTCAGCAGAAACAAAAACGGCTTGGCACTCTTTAGAAATTTAACATAGCTTATCAGAGCAGCCAAAAAGAAAGCCGAATATATCAAATTGCTTCTGGCTGAAATCCATGCCACCGACTCCACATTCATCGGGTGTACGGCAAAAAGAAAGGTGATGATGCTTGCAACTTCAACCTTGCCCGAGAAATAATAAAAAAGGTAGAAAACCAAAAAGATGTTTATCAAATGAAAAAGCAGATTGGTTCTGTGAAAAGCCTTGGCATCAAGCCGCGAAATTTTATAATCCAGGGCATAACTTAAGGTTGTAATAGGCTGATACATACCCACATAATAAGTTGAAAACATTTTCTTGACATTGTAGTAATCAAGACTTTTAATATCCTGATTTTTCACCACCTGCAGCTCATCGTCCCAGCCTTGAACGAAGTCGTTTTCCAGACTGCCCGAAAACACCAAAAGCGCCAAAAGAGCGGCCAAAGCCGGAAACAAAATATTGGTTTTCTTCAGTGCTTCCATAGCAGTCTGCCCCTTGTAATTTTCAATAAGTGAGAGCCTTTTCAGGTTTTATTTTCACATCCGGCGATATTTTCGCCTTGTTGTCCGTAAAGGTGTAATGCAGTGGCGAGTTGTCGGCTTTAAAGCTGCCTTTCAAGAAGTTATCGGGACGCTCGCCTTTGAAACCGAGATAGGAATATTTGCCGTAATGAGGTAAAAGTCGCGCCAAACCCGGTATGGCCGCGGGCACCACCGTACCTACAAAACCCACCACCGTTTGGCTGTTAATGGGATTTGTCATAACCATAACAAAGGAGCCTTCTTCTTTGGCCTTCTTCATTTTGCCGGCAAGCTCTTTTCCTTCCTTCTCGGCCATTTCGTCAAGCGTAAACAATGAGGCGAATTTGTTTTCGTTACCCAAAACCCAAACGGGATATTCGTCGGGCAGCGTCTCCGTTTCGCTATCGCTAACGATCTCTATTTCTTTGTTTTGCGCCTTAGCACTCTGCTGCCACTGTGCTGCCATAGCCTTGTATTTTTCAAGGTAGGGACTCTTGGAAGGCAGGATAATAACGCCTTTTTTCCCTCCGAAAACCTGAGAAAGAGCCGGCGGCACCTCGGCCTTGTCGAGAATGCGGAAGACATCGAAATTGGGGTCTATCTCTATACGCAAAGGCTCTTTTTCGGAAGCAAACACAAAAGCTTGCTCGCGCTTATCCATACGGTAATTTCTCACAATCACCGTGTCGGCAAAGTAAAATGCCACAGGAATATTGAGTTTGAAAAGTTGCCCGTCTTGAATCTGACTCAAAGAGAAATCGACTTCATAACTTTTACCTTTTCGCTTTTTAGTCACATCATCAAGATTAAGATAAGGCGCACCGGTGGAATTGACCCATTGGTCGAAGAATCCTGCGAATTTTCTTCCCGTTGTTTGGTCAAAAGCCTTGCGAATGTCGTCGAAGGAAGCATAGCGGAATATGTTGTCTTTATAAAATTTACGATAGGCTTTCAAAAACAGCTCATCGCCCACTTCTTTGCGCAGCATATGGTTCATCATCAGGCACTTGCCGTATCCAACGGCTTCCTCGGCAGGATTGCTGCGGTTTTGAAACTTGCTCAAAGGAAAGTCGTTGGAAGGATTGACGAAAGAGGTGAATTTCTCCAAAGTATTACGCCTGTATTCCGCACCTTGACCACGCTGCTCTTTTAGCAGATGGTCGGCCATGTAAGCCGTTATACCTTCGCACCAATTGCCCGAAGAATAATCGACATAAACCGAATTTCCCCAGTAGTTATGCAGCAATTCGTGAGGATACGACGAATAAATTATAAAAGGAAAACGAATGATTTTTTCGCCCAACAGCGTGAAAGAAGGCATGCCGTAGCCCGTTTCCCAGAAATTTTCCACAAGAGCAAATTTCGAATAAGGATAGGGACCCAGCATATTTTCATACATCTTAAGATACACAGCCGTCATCTTTAAATATTTGTCTGCCAATTCTTTATCGGGTGTACGCAGGAATGCCTGAAGCAAAACACCGTCAACCTTGTCTTGGTAAACAGTGAATTTTGCCGCTATCAAATAAACTTCCTCCTGAGGGCTGTCGCAAACATATTTTACCGTATTTTTTTCTTTGCTACGCACACCCTGCGACATCAAATCCCACCCTTCGGGCACCTCAACGCTAAGCTTGTATTTGTAGAAGCTGTCGCCAAAAGAGGGCAGCCAATGTGTGCTGCCGGCCAAATAAACACCTTTTTCAAAGATTATCCCCGAAGTCTCTTTGAACCCGCGTGCATATTCGGTGCCATCGCCGCCGGGCAAATCGTAGATTTCCCCTTGATATTCAAGGGAAAACTCCACATCTTTTCCTTTGGGCAAGCCCTTGGTGTCGAAAAAATATAAAAGGCTCGTCTCAGCAGCACCGCCGTCCACAGGCTCCACCGCCGGCTCCGAAGAGGTGATTTTCAAATTGTCGTTAAGCGAAAAAACCACTCTGTCGTTTCCGTTTATATATGCTGCAGGGATGATGATTTTATCTTTTACCACGATGTAATGCCGCTTTATGTTCAAACTCACCGCGATATCGTGCATCATGGTTTGGGCAGGCAAAGCCAAAGGCAAAAGAAAAATCAGAGTCAATAAAAAGTTTCTCGTTTTCATAAGTAAATCTTTGATGTGAGATGCAAAGATACAGGAAAACTACTTGACATAATTCGGGAAAAACGGCTTTTGTTTTCAGGAGCGAGAAAATTCTCAATCATAAGAAATATCCATCAGCATTTTACGATAAGCACCGAAAGTGTTCGATCTGGAAATAAACCCCACATATTTGCCGTGGTCGATAACGGGCAGGTTATAATATCCCGTAATATTGAATTTCTGCATAACAATCTCCATAGTGTCGTCAGTAGAGGCAAAGTCCTTAGGCTGAACCATATACACCCTGATAGACTTTGAATATAATTCGGGATTAAACATATCGGCGCGCACATCGTCAAGAGGCACAAGACCTTTAAAATATCCTTGCTCGTCAACAACGGGGAAGATATTGCGATGCGATTTGGATATAAGTTTTGTCAGGTCTCCAAGGGTAGCACCGGGTCCGACAGAAAGAAAATCTTTGTCGATAACTTCACTTACCGACAGGAGAGTGAGCACGTTCTTATCTTTATTGTGGGTAAGCTTAACACCTTGTTCCACAAGAGGTTTGCTAAATATGGAGTTGCTGTCGAACAACTTATTAGTAACAAAAGAAAAAGCCGTAACAAGCATCAAAGGCAGCATAAGCTGATAGCCTTCGGTGATTTCGGCTGCAAAAAATATTGCCGTTAAGGGAGCGTGCAACACGCCGCCGAGCACACCTGCCATGCCCGCAATTGCATAATTTTCCTCCGACAATTCGTAAGCAGAATAAAACCTGTTGACAAGCGTGGCAAACAGATAGCCGCTCATCCCGCCGGTAAAAACGGCAGGGGCAAAATAACCGCCCACACCTCCCGTTTCAATGGTAAGGGTGGTGCTGACAACTTTTAAAAGAGTAACAAGAGTAAGAAAAGCAAATACATACCAAAAATTTCCCCCGAAAGAACTGAAGTAAGTATCGTTCATAATGTCTTCATATCCGTTGTTGATAATGGATTTCAGCACATCGTAACCTTCGCCGTAGAGCAAAGGAAAAAGCAAAACCAAAAGCCCCAACATAAGAAGACCCGTCGCCTTCAGCAATAAATTATCTTTTTTCTTTTCCAAAAATGCCTTAACGGCATAACTCGTCCTGTTGAAATATACCGAGGTGAGACCGGTGAAAATACCGAGAAAAACAAGGAAAGGCAAGTCGTGGAGTGACGCATTTACCTTCACCGGAAATTGAAAAACCACCTCTACGGGCATAAAAAGACCCGATGTAATGGCGGCGGTAATAGAAGTAACAAGCAGGGGTATAATTGAAGTGGTGGTAAGGTCGAGCATCAGCACTTCCACCCCGAAAATAACGGCGGCAATAGGAGTGTAAAATATTGAGGCAATGGCTCCTGCCGCCCCGCAGCCCATTAGCAAAGCCGTGGTTTTATAATCCAGATTCAGACGCTTACTAAAAAAAGAACCAATGGAAGCACCGGTGGAAATAATGGGAGATTCGAGTCCGGCAGAGCCCCCGAAACCCGAGGTAAGCGCTCCACCCACAAAAGACGAAAACACCTTGTGCTGCTTCATATGCTGCTTTTTGGCAAGCACAAACAAAATGCGAGGGATGCCGTGCCGCACATCGTCTTTCACAAGATATTTTAAAAAGAAAACCGTCAACAAAACGCCTACCACCGGCAAAATGAAAAACAAATACATGATATTCAAATCGGCACTGATAAGGTCAACCCAATTTTTCAAAGCGATAACAAAGGTTTTCATCAAAGAGGTGGCTATGCCTACAAAAAAACCTATGATCACCGATAATACCAAAATATAAATCTGATGATATTCCTGAAGCCGCTCCCAAAGTTTCAGTTTAAATATATTCATATGATTATTAGTGCTTTGCCGTGCAAATTTAAAATTAAAATGCTAACCTTAATAAAATTCGTAAAAATCCGCCCGTATAAATTTCGGGAGAGAGACGCCGTTTTCCTTCATGATATTTGAAAAATTAACAAACTACACCATTGCATATCAGTGATTTATAGCAGTTATAAAGAAAAAACGCATCCTAAACCTCTCGTTTTGCAAATATTTGACGGCTCTCAAAAAGACACACAAAGACAGCCAAAAAAAATAGCCGGATAAGGACGAATAAGTCTATCTTTGCAGACCGAAATTTTTAACAAAACAACATAAAACAATGTCAGGAAACAGAACATACACGATGATTAAGCCCACTGCAATGCGCAAGGGTTATATGGCCGCCATAATGAATAAAATAGCCGAGGGCGGTTTTAAGATAGTAGCGGCTAAGATGACGAAATTGAGCAAAGAAGAAGCCGAGGCTTTTTACGCCATCCACAAGGAAAGACCTTTCTTTGAGGAACTTACGACCTTTATGTCGTCGGGACCGATAATGGCAATGGTGGTAGAAAAAGAAAACGCCGTGGAAGCATACCGCGATTACATCGGCGCTACAAACCCCGCCGAGGCCGCCGAAGGAACCATCCGCAAGCTCTATGGCACCAACATCGGTGAGAATGCAGTTCACGGCAGCGACAGCGATGAAAACGCGGAGATAGAAATTAAATTTTTCTTTAGCGACAGAGAGATTGTGGGATAAATTCCCGCTCAGCGCGGACGGTAGCTTTTGAAAGTGCCGTCGGCATAAAAGACAACGATACGCTCGGCAGAGGCGACCCCGGTCGTCTTGCCGGGCGTTTTTGTTTCCGTGCCGTAGGAGGGAGCATCCTCGTCGCCCACAAGAAAAGCAGAGCCCCCGGAAGAGGATATATCGCCGGACTCCCGCTCTACGGAAGACACCAAATTTGAAGAGGCATTATCGCCCGCTCCGCCATCCCTGCCGAACAAGAGCCAATAGGCATCAACGGAGGGAAAAGCCCTAAGCAACTTGGTGACAAAATCCAAACTCGGCTTGTTTCGCCCCGATAAAATATGCGATATCGACGAAGGCTTTACCCCAAGCCGGCGTGCAAAATCACCGTTGGAAAGTCCGCTTTCTTTCACTACCTTTTTTATTCTTTCAAGCATAAAAATTTGAAAATATAATTTACACAAAACTAAAAAACATTTTACAATTCACAACTGTAAATTTTGAAATTATTTACAATTGTAATCACTTTTGTAAACACAGCGCCAAACAAAACACAAACAGCTGATTATCTTTGCATTAAACCATGTTTGCGTTAAGAAATACCAAACTTTAAGTTACACTTTAATAAACAAAGCTTATTCTTCTGGGTTAAAGTATTTTAAATAAACTATTTGCCATATTCTTTACAAAAGTAAATAAGAAAGCAGAAAAAAGTAAAATTCACAAAACACAACAGTAAACACCCCACCTCAAAACCAAAAAAAACAAAGCAATATCACAACATCTTACAACATCTTACTATGTCTTACAACATCTTACAACGTTTTACAACGTTTTACAACACCTTACACCACACCACCTCCCCTACCCATACCTATTTCACTATTTTAATTTAACTGTAAAAAAATTCAAAGGAAAGAAAAAAGAAAAGCAGGTTCCTGTAAGCGGGATTCTGTAGAGGCAAAAAGCCTCCGTCTGTCATTTATCCGGGCCGGAGGTTACCCCCGCGGCTCTATCGGCCAACCCCCCGGAATCGGACGAGCAGCCCTTATTCCGCCGTGGCGGAAACTCCGGTATATTTGGCCTCTCATCCCATAAGGTTTACCCGACTGCCGTGTCGCCACGACAGCCCGTAAGCTCTTACCTTACGTTTTCACCCTTACCGCGGCATAAGCCGTGGCGGTTATTTTCTGTGGCACTTGCTGTGAACGAAGCCTCGCGGCTCCGCCCCCTTCCCGTTAGGAAGTATGGCGCTCTGCGATGTCCCGACTTTCCTCTACCTTGTAAAAACAAAGCAGCGACAGACCGGAACCTGCTTTTCCGCCGCAAAAATACAACAAAAAATGCAGTGCCGAGGGGCTCTTACCAAAAAACGGCAGCACCGTAACCCACGACACTCGCACTGTCGCCAAAGGCTTCGGCGCTTGTGCGATAGTCAATAATTTTTGAACTCATCGACCTTTGCCTTGCCACCTCTATCATCGCTTTGATTCCTGTGATGCCGCAAGCCTCACAACCCCTGTCTATAAGTTCATTATCAAGCGTTTCCATGGCATCCAAACATATTTTGTCGAGTCGCCGTGCTTTCTCAAGCGTGTGAAAATGACTTAAATCGCTGCTAATGACCACCGCCGTGTTTTCCATATCGAGCACCTTATCGATGACCGAAGCGACCTCTTGGGGTGAACAGCGCCCGTAAACAAGTTCGACAACCTTAACATCACCATGATAGTGAGCCAGCAGCGGCATCTGGGTCTCGGTGCTGTGCTCTTTGAAATGAGCCTCTTGCTCATAAGAAAAATCAAACTCCGAGTGCAAGGTCTCCAATAGCGGCAAATCGGTCTCCAATGTACGACAAGGCGTCTCGTAAAAGCGTGTAAATGCAGCACTTATGCCCTCGAAATAGACATGATGACTCGGCCCGACGACCAGCACGGTATCGGGTGCCGTATTTCGCAAAAGCCTGTGAACGCTACATGCGGTAAAGCCGCTGTAAACATAGCCGGCATGCGGGGAAACGATAACCCGCGGCTTTAAAGACCGGTTGTTTTTCTCGACCTGTCCGCCAAGTTTCTTCTCAAAAAGCTCTATGGTCTTTCGGGTCTCGGCACAACCGAAAGGATAAAAACGTCCTCTGTTGCCCGCCTTGCGCAATTTATCGATTTTCATTTCCATATCCCTTGTATTTTAGTTTGACAATACGGACACACTCCGCTGTCTCTCAAGGCATTATCACTTATGCTGTAAAAGTCTCTCACAATCAAACGGCGTCCGCATTCGGGACAAAAGGTTATCCCCGGCTCGCTGATATTTCCCTTGTAAATATATTTTAATCCCTGCTCCGCACCTGCTTTTGCTGCCCTTTGCAAGGCGACGTAGGATGTGGGCGGCAGCTGCCTCATTTTATAATTCGGATAAAAGGCCGAGATATGCCAAGGCGTGTGTTCACCAAGTTCATCGGCAATGAAAGCCGCAATCTGCGACAGCTCCTTCTCGCCGTCATTTTGTCCGGGCACCACCAAGGTCGTTACTTCCAACCAGGCGCCGTTTCGGCGTAAAAGCCGCAAGGTGTCGAGCACCGCATCGAGGGAGCCTTTCAACACCCGGCGGTAATAATCCCTGTCAAAAGACTTCAAATCCACGTTGAAGGCATCGATAAGACCTTTCATGTCTTCTATCACCTCCGGCGACTCCATGCCGTTGGTAACGAAGATGTTACGCAAACCGTTTTCGTGTGCCAAAAGGGCAACATCACGGGCAAAGGGATAAAAAACAGTCGGTTCGTTATAGGTGTAAGCTATTGACTTACAGCCTGCCTCCATGGCAGACTCCACAATTTGCCGCGGCGTGATATAGCGGGAAAAAGAGAGGCTGTCTGTTTGCGAAATCTGCCAATTCTGACAAAAAGGGCAATGCAAGTTACAGCCTACCGTACCTATTGAAAAGGCTTTTGTGCCGGGTAAAAAGTGATAGAGGGGCTTTTTCTCCACAGGGTCAACATGACTTGCCGCCGCCCTGCCGTAAACCGTGTTGCGCAGTTGCCCGCCCTCATTCATATTCACACGGCAAATACCCGTTTGACCCTCGGCGAGATTGCAGTAATGACGGCACAAAAGGCACTTAATCCCCTTTTCCGTTTTCACATGGTATCTCATTGTTCTTCAAATATTTGCACCTGAAATTTATCGATATCGGGGTGCCGCCGCAAGCAGTCGCCCGACATTCCAGCCTTGCGACAAAGGTGTTCGAAAAAAGCATCGAAGCCGCTCACCAAATCCCACACTTGAGGCAGAAAAACCGAGCGATGAAAACCTTTTTCCAAAATAACACCGTCCACGCCGGGTTTTAGCAGGCCACGCAAATGCTCAACCGATTTATATTCAACACGCTGCGGCCGGGAAAGCAGCGATATTTCTATCTTAACGGCCTTAAATTCGTGTTTTGTCAAAGGCTTGAAGCGCGTATCGCGAAAGGCTGAAGCCTTGGCATTGTGAATAATATCGTCGATGAGAGGACGAAAAGCCTCCGTAGAGCCTATGCAGCCCCGCAAACGTCCTTCCAGAGTGAGGGTAACGAATACCGCCCCGTCTTCGGCTAGATAAGGATACTCCCCCAAAAGACGCCGCCGGTCGATAAGCGACTCGCCGCTAAAACTCTGCCAAATGGCATCACGGGCGATTTTTATCAACACATCCCCGGATATTTTCTTTTCTCTCATTGGTTAAGTTTCTGATATATTGACAGTTAAAATCTATTAAACAAAGATTTTATTGCCAAGAATTATTCAGCACAATATAATAAGAATTTGGAGTGGATTTAAGAAAACGTTAACAACTTTTACCCCAATGCCGAAATCAAAGTCCGGCAAAACAAGCGGCACTATGATTTGGCCTCGTGAGCGTGGCAAAAACTGCGATAAAATTCGGGTGCCCCGTTATTTTTGCTGCGGGGAAAAATCACCGGCGACCGTAAAGCGGCAACTCCACTTCGGTGGCTCCCACACCATATTCGGCCATTGACGCCGGTTTATGACGCAATTCCTTATCATCGAGAATGGCTTTTATTTCTTCTTTCAACTTACCGGTGCCTACGCCGTGGATAAAAATCACCTTATGCAAATGATGCTCCAAGGCCGAATCGAGACATTTATTGAAATAGTCGAGTTGGGTGAGCAGTTTTTGATGAGCCGACATATTCATTTCATCATCAACGAGTTTCCATATGTGCATATCCACAACCGCCTTGCCCTCCGAAACTATGTGTTTTAAAATTTCGTCGTTGCGCTCGGCTTGTTTTATTGTCTTTTTCACCGGCTCGACATCCTTGCCGGGCATCGAAGCAGGTGTGTGCATTAGGGGCAGATTGGCAATTTTAAACAAATCGAAAAACACAGCCTTTTCGTGCATAAAATCCTGCTTCAGGTAAGAAGTTTCTCGATAAAATCTGCTGCCTCTAATCTTCACCTCCACGTCAACGGGTGCCGGAAGAGCCTCCGCTTTTTCATAGCTTACAAAAGCCTGAACCACAAGCTTTTCCCAATCACCGATATCCTCCCTGCTTACTTCGCCGATGTAAAAACGCGAGAAGGCCTTTACCTTGGCCGACACTACCTTCCCAAAACCTTGTTCTACAGCTGTGTATAAAACAAAAAAGATGTCGGCGTCGGAGAAATTCACAAAATACACATCCATATCGCCCGTAATAAGCCAGCGTTGCTCCTGCGGCACAAAGGCCAATTTGCAGGCATAGTTTTCCTTTTTCTTTTGCGAGGGAAAAACCGTTAAAGCATCGCTGTGCGCATTCGGCTCACCATCGTGGTCATCCTGCTCTATTTCAATGTCTTTAGTCTCTTCCACATCTTGGTTAAAAAGCCTTTCACTTATACTTTCTTCCTTAACGGGAATAAGGCTTTTTACGGCGTATGGAAAACTAAAACCGGCGGCGGTGGTAACTTCCACCAAAGTGGGGCTCACAATACGCGAGACCACTCCCCCGCCCTGCTCGTCAAGAAACTTAACTCTGTCTCCTATTTTAAACTTCATGTTTTTGTTTTTTCTTTTATTAAAAAATCCGCTTAGAAATACAAAGGACGGAAATCCACTCCGTTTTTGCTAAACTCCAAAGCGGGAAAAGGCACCTTGATAAAACTGAACACATTCAGCAAAGTCCTGACCCACTGACGTTTTGCCGGTATCCTTGTAAGGTCAATATCGAGGGAAAGGTAATATTGCCTGTAACGATCGAAAGTGGGAACACCGGGCTCATCGGGGTTGGCAAAACCACCAAGCATCCCCTCGGCACCATAGCCCAAGGCCACGTTTATCCACTTGGGAAAGCGGGAAGACTCGGGCAAAAAAGAATGAACATTCGCCGAAAGCCAGTAAGTTTGTCCGTTGTAGTCCTTGATAATTCTCTCCAAGGGAGTGCTCCCGAGCAGCTCGGGACGATATTGAGCATAGCCGGTGAAATGACTACTGAACTTAAGCGACAGGCGTTGCTCGTGCCAGCCGGCCTGCTGCCCGATAAACAAGGCTGTGCCAAAAGCGTTGGCGGCCATATCGCCCCACGAGAAACCCCAACCTCTTGAAAATCCGTCGAATACCTCAACCGTCGATTGGTAAATAAAACCCAAACCCCCACCGAAAATCAGAGATTTCTGTTCGTCAACACCCGCCCAGCGCAGCATGTCGTAGCCTATCTTTCCGAGAAAGTAAGAAGTGGTGGCATGACCCACTTTGTCAACCTGCAACCATTCGTCATTATCGTTGAAATAGTGAAAATGGCCCGAGTTATAATCCTTATACCACGCGGCATACAGTCCCACAAAAGAGCCCACGTACAACGTGCCCTCGATGCCCGCAAGCACCGCCACGCGCTTGGGATGATAGACCGAATCGGGTGGCATAATCTGAGCGTTCAAAGGCGCCACCGCACCCAACGCCAGGCAAAAAGTCAATATTTGAAGTATCCGCTTCAAAGCTACTTCACAAAGTCTTTAATACGTTCGAAATAGGCAGCTTGGTCGCTGCTGAAAGTGGTGGAATAATCTGCTTTCTTCACCGTAAAAAGCTCCACGTTTGTTTTGTTTATCTTAGCCAAAGCTTTCATTTTCTTGGTGCTGTGAATCTTATCTTCCGAGCCGTTTATCAAAAGATATTTACTCGTTTTTGCATATTTTCCGGCCAGTGCATATTTGGGGTCGAGGAGTTGCTTGTCATAAGCCAAAGGAATCATAACATCTTTTCCCTCAATGACTTTCATATCCTTTTGATATGTGACCAAATCGCTATACGGCGAATCGGCAATCACCTTTTGCACATCGCGTCTGTTGCTGCACGCACCGATGGACAGCGAGGCACCTATGCCCTTACCATAGAGAAAAACCCGCGTTATGCCGTAGGTTTTATGGGCAAAATCGATGGCGGCATCAAGGTCTTTGGCAAACTGCGGATAAACAACAAAATTGTTATTGATTTTAAAAGCGGCACTGCCTCCGTATCCGCGATAATCGTAGGTCATCACGTTGAATCCCAATGAGGTAAAATAAGAAGCCAAGCCTATCATCGACGACATATTTCCTTCACCGTCGTGACTTAGCACAATCATCGTCCCGGATTTTTTGGCAGGCTTAAAAATCCAGGCTTTAAGTTGCAGACCGTCCTTGGTAACAAAACTCGCCTCCTTGTAATTTACACCGAAAGCTGCCGGAGTAACGCTGTATTCCTTTTCAGGTTTCAGCGACACAAATACCGCTGACAATAAGACAATTACAGATAAAATTCTGATTTTTTTCATTTTATACAAATTTATATCGTTTAAATAATTTCGAGTTTGTAAAAGTAAGAAAACGGGACGAGACGGAATCACTCCTTTTCTTCAAATAAATCGTAATCGATATTTTCTTTCTTTTCGGGAGTAAGACCGTGGTTTCTGGCGTCGATATCGCTGTAATAACGCCATTTACCCTTCTCGAAATGAAGAGCATCGAGGACATTAATCTTCGGAATATAGAACTGGTAAATGCCTGTCATAGATTTATTTAGAGGCATCAAACGGTCCATCACAATCATCTCCCCCACAATTTTTTTGTATTTGGGTTTGGTGCGCACCTCCTTCTTTTGTGCCTTAAATCCTTGAACGATGGGCACCGATTTGAGTTTCGATTTTTTCACCAATTTCAAAATCGTTTGATTGTCGTAAATCAAATTCATATGAGCTTCCGAGGAAAAGGAAAACACCAACCTTTTGGGGCGTGTATTCTTTTTGAAATAATCGGGCACTTCTTTATCACTCAAATCGAAAAGATTGTAGCCGAAAACTACAGTACCGTTTGATTTTACCGAAATCACCTCCACCACCTTGCGCGTAATGACCGGGTCGAAACCTTTCCATCCCAAAAGGGTGTAATATTTCCGGCGGCGATATTTTTTAGTGATAATTCGGTAATATCGGGCACCGTACCATTTGTCGGCGCTGAGAATCTTGCGCATCGGACGTGAAATAACCGGCGTTTTATCCTTTAAAACTTTAACAAAGTAAGACTTTGTTCTTTTGTTAAAAGCCTGAACCACACCGCCATAGGAAAAAGAGCCGTCGCTATACGGAATCAACCAAGTGAAAATTCTTATCGCTTTATCTTCGGAGGTAAGCACCGACACAATGCGAAGAGAATCGAAAGCAAAGTCAATGGAATTTTGCTGCCGTGCCGCCTTGCCGATAAGTTTGACCAATTTTGCCGAAGCCGCATCTTTTACCTCATCGGGAGTATTGATATTCAGCTTGGCGGCATAAACTACAATACTGTCTTGCAGCCTGTTAAGCACCGACTCATACTGTGCCCATAGTCTGAACCCCGAAAGGTTCAACAGCACAAACACAAATATGTAGCGAAGACGCGTCATAGCTTTGTAACGTTAAAAACCGCAAATATTACCCGCAGGCACGATATCCTTTACCCTGAAATAAAACTCAAGCACTAAAAGGGCAAATCGTCGGTGATTTCTCCCGTTTCGGAGGCCGGAGCCGCAGGCTCTTCAAAATCAGGCAAAGGAGGATTGGCAGGAGTACCGGCAGCGCTCTCGCCACCCGCATTTTGTTTCTCAACACGCCACGCTTTCACGTTGGTGTACCAGCGTCCGTTGTATTCCCTTGATTCCACGTCAAACTCCACCTTCAGCATATCACCTGCCTGAAGTTGTTTTATATCATCGATTTTATCGCCCCAAACATCGAAGCATATTTTACGTGGATATTGGTCTTGCGTCTCCACAACGAAAGAAATCTTTCTCCAAACGCCGTTTCTGCCCTGACCGCTCTGCTCGGGCAAAATGTCTGTTAATCTTGCTGTAATTTCCATAATAAAGTCCTATTCCTCAATTATTTTAATAGTTTCTATCTTATCGCCTACTCTGATATCGTCAATGACATCGAGGCCTTCGTAAACCTTACCGAAGCAGGTATGAACACCATCGAGATGCGCCGTATTTCTTCTGCTATGGCAGATAAAAAACTGGGAGCCGCCGGTATCTTTTCCCGCGTGAGCCATCGACAAAACACCCCTGTCGTGGTATTGATTGCCGCCCGAGGTCTCGCACTTGATGCTGTAGCCGGGGCCACCTGTTCCCACGCGCGGGTCGTTCATATCTTTTGAATAAGGGCAACCGCCCTGAATGACGAAATCGGGTATAACACGGTGAAAAGCCAGACCGTCGTAAAAACCATCCTTAGCCAATTTTACAAAATTTGCCACCGTCCCCGGAGCATCGTCGGCATAAAGATTTAATTTCATTATACCTTTAGAAGTAACAATTTCAGCTTTCATTTCAATATTTTGATTGTTATAAATAATTTATTTTCAATGCTTTATACACTTATAAAAAGCAAAGGCCAAATTACGAAAAAAAGTTTTATGCCCAAGGGAAATTAATTTTCATCAGCAGCTTCCAGACGCTCGCATATATTTTCCCAATCGGTCATTTTTTCCTCAAGATAATTTTCGAGAAAAGAATAGCGTTTGTGCAATTCCTCGTAGCTCACATCCTCGGCGGGGCTTGACAGCAGTTCACTTATTTCATCCATCTCCCGCTCGGCAGCCGCTATTTCATCTTCGGTTTTTTGCCTCTGCTTCTCCAACTTACGCCGCTCCTTTTCCTGCTCTTTTTTCTTAAGCCACGCCTCCTTATTTCCCCCTTCCTTTTTTGCTTTCTCACCCTCTTTTTTCTTTTTCGAAAGCTCCAATTCCTTGAGATGCTCCAACTTGCGCTTCTCAAGAAAAATATCGATACCGCCGAGATGCTCAATGACTTTGCCTCCGCGAAACTCGTAAGTGACATCGCTCAAACCGCGCAAGAAATCCCTGTCGTGAGACACCAAAATCAAAGTGCCGTTATATTGCAGCAGCGCATTTTTAAGAATGTCTTTGGACAACATATCGAGGTGGTTTGTCGGTTCGTCGAGGATAAGAAGGTTGACCGGCGTAAGCAGCATCTTGGCCAAGGACAAACGAGCTTTCTCCCCGCCGCTGAGCACCTTGACTTTTTTGTCGATATCTTCGCCGCTAAAAAGAAAAGCTCCGAGGATACCCCTTATGTTTTTTCGTATCTCACCCACGGCAGCATCGTCGATGGTCTCGAAAACGGTCTTCTCTACATCGAGCATATCAGCCTGATTCTGAGCATAATATCCTATCTTTATATTATGGCCCAGCTTTATTTTACCTTCGTAATCCAAGAGGCCGGCAACAGACTTCACCAAGGTGCTTTTCCCTTCACCGTTTTTGCCCACAAAAGCCACGAAGTCGTTTCTTTTGATAATAAAATTCACATCTGCGAGCACCTTCAAATCGTCATAACTTTTGGCATAATTCTCTACCTCGACAGCCACCTTTCCCGAAGGAGGAGCCGGAGGAAACCTGAAGTGCATTGCCGAAGCGTCACTCTCGGGCAGCTCGATACGTTCCATTTTCTCCAACATCTTTATGCGCGACTGCACCTGCTTGGCTTTGGTGGCCTTGTATCGAAACCTTTCTATAAACTTTTCGATTTCTTTGATGCGCTTTTGCTGATTCTCGTATTCGGCTTCGCTTTGCTGCATCTCTTTCTCCCTCACTTCCACATACTTGGAGTAATTGAACTTATAATCGCGAATTTTCCCGAGGCCTATTTCCACGGTACGCACGGTAACATTGTCGAGGAAGGTCCTGTCGTGCGAAATCAAAATCAAAGCTCCGGGATAAGCCGACAAAAAAGACTCGAGCCACTGAATAGACTCGATATCGAGATGATTTGTGGGTTCGTCGAGTAAAAGCAAGTCGGGTTTCTTCAAAATTATTTTTGCCAGCTCGATGCGCATTCTCCATCCACCGCTAAGGGCCGAGGTGGGTTTGGTGAAATCATCGCGTGAAAAACCCAAGCCCAGCAACACTTTCTCGGCTCGTCCCTCGGCACCCCCGGCATCAAGCAGCAACAGCCTCTCGTTTAAATGTTGCAAGCGGTCAATTTTACGGGTGTATTCCTTGGACTCGTAATCGTAGTTGGTGGCGAAGAAATCATTTAGTGCGGCTATTTCCTGCTCCAAAGACTTTATCTCGTCGAAGGCACTCATTGTCTCCGTAAAAATATCAACGGAGTCGGTAACGTCAAGTTCCTGAGGCAGATAGCCAATTGTTTTGCCTTGCGGGATAATGATTTCACCGCTGTCGGGCGACAGTTCACCGGTAATGACACGCAGCAATGTGGTTTTGCCGGCACCGTTACGCCCCACAAGTCCAATGCGGTCCTTTTCGTTTATCAAAAAACTGACGTTGGAAAACAGCGTCTTGCCAGAAAAAACCACCGATATGTTTTGAACGGCAAACATCTAATTTCCTTCCTGCATTTTTTCAGCTGACAAAATTTCTTCTGCCGTCAAAAGATTAAAAGTTGGCGAAGGGGCAAAGATTGCGGGGTCCAAATCGACTGTGTCAACGGCGACAGCCTCCAAGTCAACCGAATTGCCGCTTTTACCGTAAATGATCTTTTTCAATATCAGTCCGTTTTCGAAAAAAATTTCAGGAGGCAAAAAGCCGTCGTCAAAACCAAAATCCATGAGCTTTATCAAAGTCAAAAACCTTTGCATAGCCGCACTGTCGAGAATTGAAATTTGGGAGGCCCTATAAAAAACCGCCACGGTTTGGCTGTCGGAAACAACATTGTAACGTTCACATTCATAGCCCGATAGCCTTTCTCTCTCATCCGTTTTTTCAATGCTTGCATTTGAAATCTTTGAGCCTGCAAGTTTTGCGCCCGATTTTTTCAAGATTTTCAAAAACTCGCTCCCGGGGCCTTCCCAATAGGCGTGCAGTATCTTGCTCTCATAGATTATGCTGTCAGTGGCGGCGAAATACACCAAAGTCCTTTGGTCATCGGAAACGGCGACAACCCCTCCTTTGACAAAAATAGCAGTTCGTCCCTTTTGCGGAGCCGAAAGGTCTTCGTATTCGATATGCCAATCGGCAAAAAGCGAAAACGAAAACATGAAAATTATCGCAATTAATGTATATTTTCGCTTTTTATTTTTTATTCGCATAATACCAATAAACTTAACATCAATTACTTACACTCTCTTTTTTAGCAATAACAGGGATGCTCTCGGCCACTTTTTCCATAAGCCACATAGGCGTGGAGGTGGCACCACAAACGCCCACCGTTTCCACATCACCCGAAAACCACTCCGCTTTAATCTCATCCAAAGTGGAAACAAAGAAAGAACGGGGGTTGGTTTCCTTGCAAACACCGTAAAGATACTTACCGTTTGAAGATTTCTTGCCGCTGACAAAAATAACCACGTCATTGTGTTTTGAAAACTCGCGCAACTGCGGCGCCCTGTTGGAAACGGCACCACACAGAGTGTCGTTGACAATAAACTCGATATCGGTTCCCAAATCGGAAATGCGTTTTTTGATTTTTTCCACAATAACCGAAAAGCCCTCTTTTCCTTTGGTAGTCTGCGAATAAAGCTCTATTGGGCGTGTGAAATCAATTTTATCGATATCGTTTTCCGAGGTAATAATCACCGCTTCGTTATTGGTTTGACCGGCAAGTCCCAAAACTTCGGCATGGCCTTCTTTACCGTAAATAACCACCTGCCCTTTTTTCTCCGACATCTCTCTGTAGCCTTTAAAAACATGATTTTGCAATCGCAAAACCACGGGACAGGAGGCGTCCAAAAGTTTTATGCCGTTTTTCACCGCAATATTATAAGTGGAAGGGGGCTCTCCGTGGGCACGAAGCAGCACCGTTTCGTTTTTCAAATTCTTTAATTCATTGTGAGTTATAGTCCTGAGTCCCATACGTTCAAGACGCTCAACTTCCATATTGTTATGGACTATATCGCCGAGGCAGTACAAATAATCATGATTTGCCAAATAGCGCTCGGCCGTCTCTATGGCATTGACCACGCCGAAACAAAAACCCGAATTGTTATCAATATTTATTTTCATAATTAAAAAAATTCACCCCGCAAGGGGTGTAAATTACAGAAAGCAAAGATAAGCAGTTTAGCTTAGTGACAAGGATGGTATTTATCATAGATTGGCAAAACGATGGACCCTAAAAATAGCCGGCACACATAAACTTTATTTTTTGTATATTTGTGGCAACCACATAAATACCAAAGCATGCAAGGCAAAAAGCATTACGAGGAAAAGCTCTTTACGCAGGTGCATCTGACGCGCCGCATACCGAGAAACAACTTTTATCGCAAGTTGAAAAACAGGCTGAAGCTCGATTTCATTTACAAAAAGACAAAGGATTTTTACAAAAAAGGAGGCAAGAAATCCATTGACCCCGTGGTGTTTTTCAAGCTTTGTTATATCAAAAAACGCGAAGGAATCGTCTCCGACAACAAATTAATAGAGTTTTGTAATCTCAGGTTAGACATCATTTATTTTTTGGAATACAACATAGACGAGAAACTGCCGCACCCCAACACAATTTACAGAACAAGAAAACTTTACCCCGACAAACTTTTTGAGGAAGTAATGAAAAAAATAGAAGAAGAAGCCTCGAAAATATAATCTGTGTTTTTACTTTGCAATAGCTATTAAAATGTTTGTAATTTTACGCTTGCCGAAAAATCGCGCCAACAGGGAGCAATCCGGCGGTGATTTTTGTAAAATTAGAGCATAACTATTAGCATAAGACTATGAAATACAAGCGAATACTATTGAAACTAAGCGGAGAAGCGCTTATGGGCGAGCAAGAATACGGAATAGACCCGCGACGGCTTGCCGATTACGCAAGCGAGATAAAAGCCATATATAATAAAGGTGTGGAAACCGCCATAGTGATTGGTGGCGGCAATATCTTCCGCGGTTTGCAAGGGGCATCACAAGGCATGGACAGAGTTCAAGGCGACTATATGGGTATGCTGGCTACGGTCATCAACTCGATGTCGATACAGGGAGCATTGGAAAAAGAAGGGCTGCCGGTGAAACTACTCGGCGGCATTGCCATCGACCCCATTTGCGAAGCCATGAGCAGAAAAAGAGCGCAAGATTATCTGAAAGAGGGCAAGGTGGTGGTAATAAGCGGCGGCACCGGCAATCCGTTTTTCACCACCGACACCGCCTCGGCACTGCGCGCCGTGGAAATAGAGGCCGACATCATTCTCAAAGGCACACGTGTTGACGGCGTTTATACCGCCGACCCCGAAAAACATAAAGACGCCGTTAAGTTTGACGAGCTCACCTTCGCTCAAGCTTACGAGAAAAAACTCCACATAATGGACTTGACTGCATTCACGCTCTGTCAGGAAAACAATTTGCCGATTTATGTTTTCGATATGAACAAAAAAGGCAATCTGCTTAAAGTTGTGGAAGGCGAAAAAATCGGCACTTTGATAAGGTAAAAACACGCGGGAAGTTATAAAAAGTGCGATTTTTAAAACGGGTAAATTACCTGTTAAAAAAAAGTTGCGCCGATGAAAATCTTTTATAAATTAGTGGCTTATAAAATAACCTATTGACACATGGACATATACAAGAAATTTCGATCGATGATGGACAATCATATTATATTGTCTTTCAAGGGAGAAATAACATCCGACATTATTTCAATGGTTCTTCAAATAATGGAATCAAAATTAGATGCGGTGCAAGAAAAAGGAGCCGTTAAGAAAAAGATTTTCAACATCTTAGTGGAATGCATGCAGAACCTTTATCATCATGCCGAAGCCGAAATCGATGCCGAAACCGCAAATCGTTCGGCAATGCTGGAATTATTTTTCGACGATTCGTTTTACTACATAACAACAGGTAACTTTATTAAGAATGAAGATGTTGGACATTTGCGCGATCGCATAGAAAGAGTGAATTCCCTTAACAAAGAAGAACTACGGAAATATTATCGCGAAATATTGGACAACAACAGGATTTCCAACAAAGGAGGCGCCGATTTGGGCATGATAGATATGGCTAAAAAGTCGGGGCAAAAGTTGGATTATGAATTTACGGACGTGAATGATCGCGTTTCGTTTTTCGGTTTGAAAGTAAAAATAGCAAAACAAAAATAGGAACACAAAAAACATTATGATATGGACAATTTAAGAATAGAAGGCACGAAACAAACACCTGACATCGAATTTAATGCATCAACGGGAATATTAAATATCAGCGGAAGGTCTATTCCCGAAAACACCTTTGAGTTTTTCAACCCTGTACTTACGTGGCTGGACGAATACGCCGGAGTAGCACCCGACAAAACCGTGATAAACGTAAGCCTCGAATATTTCAACACTTCCTCGTCGAAATACATCCTCGAAATTTTCAAAAGGCTGAAAAACATTATGAATGACGGGAAAGAAGTACTTGTAAAATGGTACTACGAAGAGGATGATGAAGAAATGATGGAAACAGGCGAGGACTACGAAGATGTCAGCGGATTGCCGTTTGAGATTCTCGAACTGGAAGAATAACAGGTTTTTATGGCTAAACAGAACATATATCAACAAGAGATAGAGAACCTTGACCAAGCCAAAAAGTTTTTACAAAGGAGCGACTACTCCAAAATGGAGTTGCAGTTGGAGTTTAAAAAATTGTTGGAGAATTACGAGGAGCTGATTGATCAGGTGAAAATCATCACCAAAATCAGCGACAGGTTGCAGAATAAACTAAATCGCACCAATGAAAAGTTGGAGTTGACAAATCAGAAACTCCACGACACCAATATTAAACTCAACGAGACCATAGACGCTCTGGCCGAGGCTAAGATCGGAAGAAAAGCCGCCACAATAGTGCTTTTTGTGGCCATACTCCTTTTTATCATTTCCGAAGCATGGATAGAACCCATGATCGAAAAAGCATTTCCCAACTTCTGGGTGGGTTTGGGACTCAAGTTGATTGTGGCCATATTGATTAAACCGGGTGAGGACTTTACCAACAAATATATGCTTAAAAAGGCAAGAAAAAAACAACTGGAAGAGGCTAACAAAGCTGAAGAAACCGATGTAAAAGCCGGCAGCAAAAAAATATAAACGGCTGGTTGTTAATTTATTAACTCATACATATTTACATTTTTATCATATAAATCACGCATAACACATCGATACGTTTTTTTGTTACTTTTGTGCCCGCACCTAATAAGAAGCAGATGAAAACTATCCGTATAACAGGCACAATTTTTTTATTTGTTTTGTCTTTTGGTTTGTCGGCGCAATACGGCTCGATAAAAGGCAATGTTTATGACAAAGCCACCTCGAAACCCGTAATGTTTACCAATGTTTATCTCGAAGGCAAAGCCATAGGAGCCACCACCGACGAAAACGGTTTCTATCTAATATCCAAAATACCCCCGGGAAAATACATTCTCACCTCATCTACAGTAGGTTACGACACGATAAGGATACCCGTTGAAGTAAAAGCCAATGTAATTATCACCAAAAAAATATACTTAAAACAAGCTGTTTATCATCTCGAAACCACCACTATAAGCGCCGAAAGACAGGCGGCACGCACCGATGCCACAGTGTCGATTATGAAGGTGACGCCCAAGCAAATAGACAGGATACCCACCATAGGCGGACAGGCCGATTTCGTGCAGTATATACAGGTGATACCGGGGGTGGTCTTTACGGGCGACCAAGGCGGCCAACTGTATATCCGCGGAGGCACCCCCATACAAAACCTTGTGCTACTTGACGGCATGACCATTTATAACCCCTTTCATTCCATAGGTCTTTTCTCCGTTTTCGACGTTGACCTTATCAGTGTTGCCGATGTTTACACCGGCGGTTTCGGCGCCCAATACGGCGACAGGATTTCATCGGTGATGGATATCAGCTATCGCTACGGCAACACAAAAAAGATTTCGGGAAAATTCGACCTGTCAACCTTCGGCAGCAAGATTTTGCTGGAAGGCCCCTTGGTTAAAGAGACAGACCCTAATAAAGGCAGCATCTCTTTTATACTTTCGGCTAAAAATTCTTTTATCGACAAAACATCGAAAACCCTGTATAATTACATCAACGAAGGCAACGGCATCCCTTTTACTTTCAGCGATTATTACGGAAAAATATCTTTCAACGGAGCCAACGGCAACAGATTTGACATCTTCGGCTTCAACTTCAACGACCAGGTGAGCTATCAAACCATCAACAATTACCAATGGAAAAGCTATGGCGGCGGCATGAAATTCTCGGTGGTGCCCGGCAACTCTCCCATGCTTTTGGAGGGCAGGCTTGCCTATTCCGATTACAGAATATCACTCGACGACGGCACCGATGTGGACCGCTACAGCGATATAAACGACTTTAACATGGGCCTTGATTTTACATATTTTCTCGGCAAAAACAGACTGAAATACGGCGTGGAACTAAAAGGATTTTCAACGGATTATATTTTTGTAAACAGCTTAGCGAGAACAATTTCGCAAAAAGAATCGACAACTGAGATAGCCGGCTACGGATCATTTAAAATGCTGTTCGGAAAATCACATAAATCGAAAGCAAACAGCTACGCCAAGCTTATTTTAGAGCCCGGCTTGCGTGTTCAATATTACGCCTCGTTGAGAAACATTTCCTTTGAACCCCGCTTGACAGCAAAATACAATGTGGGGCCGCTGCTAAGAGTAAAAGCAGCCATGGGTATGTATTCGCAAAACCTTATATCCACTGCCTCCGACAGGGATGTGGTAAACCTTTTTTACGGATTTATTTCGGGCCCCGAAAACCTGCCCAAAGAATTTGACGGAAAGAAACTGACCCACAAATTGCAAAAGGCAAATCATTTTATACTCGGCTTTGAATACGATCTGACCAACAGAATCACGGCAAACATCGAGGGCTATTACAAGATTTTCACGCAACTTACCAACATCAACAGGAACAAGGTTTTCGACGACACTCCCGAATATTCCGACAAACCCGATGCTTTGAAAAAAGATTATATCGTCGAAACGGGAGATGCTAAAGGCGTGGACTTCTCCATGAAATACGATTACAAAAAATTGTATGTGTGGGCTGTCTATTCCTTGGGCTTCAACAACAGATACGATGGTTTGGCGGAATACATACCGCATTTCGACAGGAGAAACAACGTAAACCTTCTGGCTACATATACCCTCGGCGATGCCAAACAGTGGGAATTCAGCATGCGATGGAATTACGGCTCGGGATTCCCTTTCACTCCCACAGCCGGAAACTATGAAATGTTGACTTTCGGCGACGGAATAAACACCGACTACACCAAAACCAACGGACAGATAGGTATTGTTTACGGAAAGATAAACTCGAAAAGGCTCCCCTCCTATCATCGCCTCGACCTTGCGATAAAACGCAGATTCTATCTTAGCGAAACTTCAATCATAGAGGCAAACCTCAGTATAACAAATGTTTACAACAGGAACAATATCTTCTATATCGACCGAATTACCAATCAAAGAATCGACCAATTGCCTTTCATGCCCTCACTTGGAATAAACTTCAAATTCTAAGACTCATGTGCGGACGTTATGTTTTGGTTCAAAAAGTGGAAGTGCTGGAAAAGCGTTACAACGTTAGCGCCGCGCCGGACTTCGATTTTCAAGCCTCATATAACATTTCGCCGGGAGATTTTGCCCCGGTGATAAGCTCCGAAAACCCGCGACAACTTAGCCTTTTCCAATTCGGGATGACCCCTTTTTGGGCAAAAAAGAAAATGTATCTTTTTAATGCGAGGGCAGAAGGCGATAGAAACAAAGAAAACGTTCCCGATTACAAAGGCGCAAAAGAGATAATAATGAAACCCGCCTTCCGTAAGCCTATTCGCTCACAACGCTGCCTCATTCCTGCCGACGCCTTTATCGAAGGCACAACAAAAGACGGGCTGTCGAAACCCTTTCTGATATATTTGCAAAACAAAGAAAGACCTTTCTCATTTGCAGGTATTTACGACCTGTGGGTTGATGAAAAAACAGGAGAAGAACTCAAGTCTTTTTCCATAATTACGACCACTCCGAATGAATTGATGCAGAAGTTGCCGCATCATCGTATGCCGGTGATTTTATCTAAAAACGACGAGAAAAAATGGCTTAACGTAAATACACCGCTCACCGAAATAACAAAACTATTACGCCCCTACCCCTCCGAGTTAATGAATGCCTACCCCGTTGGTCCGGAGATAAAAAACCCGCGTGCCGAGGGAAAAAACCTGATAAGCCCGAAGGGAAAACCGCTTCAAGCCGAGATGAAGATACGCACCCGAAACGAGCTGCACCTGCAAGGTATGGGAAACAG
>CAZPGC010000004.1:0-21627 GCA_964585875.1 uncultured Prolixibacteraceae bacterium
TATTATCCCGGATGGTCATTCAACTGGTCATTGGGTTGGGGCTTCGGCTTTTCGTGGGGATATCCTTATTATTACCCCGGCTATTACAATCCTTATTGGGGTTACGGCTATTCAAGCTATTGGGCAGGATATAACAACGGATATTGGAACGGATACTACGACGGCATGTACGGTTATCCCTACGGCGGATACCCCTACTACGGCGACCCCTATTACGGAAGCCCTTACTACGGCAGCCCCAACTACGGAGAGAATTACGGCGGAAGTAACGATTACTACGGACATCGCGGCGGCGGAGGAAGTTCCAATGGCGGCACCGGCGACAGGGAAGTGATAAACAACAGCCACCCCGGAATTTCGTCAAGCAACTCGGGAGCAACAGGTGCGCGTATGGCCTCCGGTACCGCTGTAGGCAACGGTTCACGTTCGGGAGCTACGGGAGGAACACAGGGGGCTGCCGCAGGTGTTGTTACGAGAAAGGCCTTGCCGGGTGCTCCTGCATCCACGACGGCAGCGTCCAACGGCACAAGAGGTGCTGCAAATGTCTCGACAACAAGCGGAAGGGTTAAACCCGGCAGCGGCGTTAGACCCGCTTCGAGTTTCGGAACTGTCACAACAAGGACAAATACAAACCCCGTTTCCAACAAATATACAAGACCCGCGGTAAAGACTACAGGCACACATACCTCCACCGCAGGAGCAACAGCAGTGAGTACGAGAAACAAAAAAAGCTCGACGGCAGTGGTAAAAAAACCCGGATATACGGGATATAAGAGTTCTCGCGGAACTTATAAAAGCACCACAAGAACAAATCCGGCAAGAAAGAGATATGTCAAGCCATATACCAGTCCGCGCTCTTCTTCGTACAGACCATCAAGAGCCTCCACAAATGCGAGACCTGCCAAAACATATTCACACGGAAGAAGCGCATCGAGAACTACGACTGTTAAACCCTCAACAAGGGCACGTTCTTACACGCCTTCGCGTACTCCTTCTTCAGGACATACAAGGACATACACACCGGCACGCACTTCGAGGAGCAGGTCATACACGCCCTCGCGTTCTTCAGGCAGCAGGAGCTACACTCCTTCACGCTCTTCGGGCAGCACGAGGTCTTATACCCCCTCGCGTTCGTCAAGCAGCAGAAGTTATACCCCTTCGCGTTCTTCGAGCAGCCGCTCTTATTCCCCCTCTCGCTCAAGCGGCGGCAGTTCAAGAAGTTACGGCGGCTCAAGAAGCTCATCGGGCAGTCGCCCGGGAAGGAGATAAGGCTTTATTCCGTAATTAAAATGCCGGAAGAATTTTGTATCAAATAAGATAAACAAGAGCTTTTTTATGCACAAAGCAAATTGAAACGACTAATTAAAAAAATATAAAGTGATGAAAAAGATATATTTAAGTTTGGCAATGTTGCTTTACGCACTTGTGGCTTTTTCGCAAAACAGTGTGGATGTGTTGAGATTCTCACGCAATTTCAACGGAGGCACGGCACGGTACATGGCCATGGGAGGAGCCTTTGGTGCTCTCGGTGCCGACTTTTCAACCCTTTCGGTAAACCCCGCCGGAATCGGCATCTATAAAAAAAGTGTCTTTGTGGGCTCTCCTTCAGTTTTCTTGTCAAACACAAAGACGACAATGGATAACAGCACTGACTTTGATTCCAAAAACAATTTTAATATGAATAATTACGGCTTTGTTTTCGTGAATCGTATGAATCATGACAAAAAAGGATGGAAAGCCGTACAATTCGGAATAGGTGTTAACAGGCTAAACAACTTTAACAGGAGTTTCAACATGACAAATCACAACACGGAAAGCTCCTTGATAACTGATTATCAGGATCAAGCCTACGGCAAATATCCCGACCAACTGGATGCTTTTTCGACAGATTTGGCTTGGAAAACTTATCTTTTTCAAGACACCACAAGAGTAAACGGCGGAATACTCGCCTACACGTCGGCATTGAATAAAGGTGGAGCCGAACAGCGCGAAAGCGTAAAAGAATGGGGTTCGGTCAACGAACTGACTTTTGCTTTCGGAGGCTCTTATAACGATATTTTTTATATCGGTGGAGCGGTAGGTTTTCCTTTTGCCAGGTTTTACCAACAAGTCCATCATTTCGAAACCGATGACGCAGACACCATTGCCGACTTCAAATCGTTTTCAATGAATCGTTATTTGGAAACCCACGGCAACGGAGTGAACTTCAGGCTCGGTGTGATAGTGCGTCCGGCGAGCATTTTGCGATTAGGCTTTAGTTTCGAGTCGCCCACGTGGTACTCAATGAACGATTACTATTACAACGATATGGAGCAGCTTTTTGAAAACGGCACAAAGTTGGACGCCAAATCACCCGACGGTCATTTTGATTACAGAATCACAACTCCCATGAAATTAAACGGCAGTGCCGCTTTTATTCTCGGCAGGTTTCTAATTGTTAGTGCCGAAGCCGAATACCTCGATTACTCATCGGGCTTTCTTTCGAGCCGCACCTATACTTTCAGCAGCGAAAACAACGATGTGAAAAACAAATACGGAGCAAGCCTAAACGGAAAAGCCGGTGTGGAGTTCCATATGCGTCCCATGTCGTTCCGTGTTGGTGCCGCCGTTTTCGGCAATCCTTATAAAGAAGGAATCAACGAGTCGGTACGATATCAACTTTCGGCGGGTTTGGGCTATCGCGACCGCGATTTCTTCTTCGATATAGCCTACGTTTATTCGCAAGAAACCACCGATTATTATATGTACGACCCTGTTTTTGTCGGCCCCGCCTCGGTAAAAGAAAACATACATCAAATTGTGATGACCGTAGGAATCAAATTCGATTAGCACCTTTTCGCCTTAAAAATCAAAGAAAAGTAGATGAGAAAATTAAAAAACAGCGAGCTTAACAGACTTAATATTAGTGAATTTAAGCAGGTTGAGAAGTTGCCTTTGACGATAATTTTGGATAATATCCGCAGTCTAAACAATGTGGGGTCGGTTTTTCGCACGAGTGATGCTTTTTTAGTAAAAGAAATAATTCTTTGCGGCATTACGGCCACCCCGCCCCATAAAGAAATAAGGAAAACAGCCCTTGGCGCCACCGAATCGGTAAATTGGCGCTATGTAAAAAAAACAACCGAGGCCGTTAAAGAATTACAGGCCGCCGGTGTAAAAGTCTTTGCGGTGGAACAAACGGATGATAAAATTCGGGCTGACAAGTTGCAAATAACAAAGGGTGAAGAAATAGCCCTTGTTTTTGGCAATGAAGTTAAAGGCGTTGATGATGAGGTTATTAAACTTGTTGATGCAAGTATAGAAATACCCCAATACGGCACCAAACATTCTTTAAACATTTCGATATCCGCAGGAATAATGATTTGGGAAGTGTTTAAAAAAATGAGAGAATCATAAGATTAATTCACAGCCTTTGCGGAAGACACTCCCGATACTTCGCTTTTTGTAATCTTGGGAGAGCCTTTGTAGAGAAGATGTGATGCCCCGTTTACCTCGTAACCCAAAGTGCCGGTAACATAAACCTTGGCGTTTGCAGCTCCCGAAAGCTCTATATCACAAATGTTTATCAAAAAATCCTCTGCCGAAAAAGTGCCTGCGCCACTGCAACTTATGTAAACTTCATCGGCTTTCCCTTGAAGTTTCACGCTTGAGGCTCCGCTCAATTCCATTTTCAGCTTGTCTGCTTTCATATTCAAAGCAATCTTGCTTGCTCCCGAAGCTTCCAAATTCAACTCGTTGAATTTCATATCATTTGCACCCGAAATTGAGCATGCACCGCTAAGTTCTATGCTGTTCAAGGTCTTGAATGTCATGTAAATACGCGGTGTTTTGCTCGGATTAATGCTTTTACTCACTTTCACTTCCAGCTCGTTTCCTTCGTTTGTGACTTTTAAATACTTCATAAGATTTTCATCGGCTTCCAAAACCATATCGTTTTTATCACCTTGTGTAAGGATAATTTTATAGGCTCCGCTGATATCTACTTCCGTGAAATCTTTAACATCAATGTGTTTCTTGATGATATTGCCATTGCCTTTTACGCCATTATGCGAAACATAAACACAAGACGTAAATGCGCTAAAAATAAGAAGGCTTAGAACAAGCGCAAAAAGTTTGAGATTTTTCATAATATATTTTATTAATGGTTACCGCTTGCTCGACGAACAAAAAGAAGTAAAGTTACAGGGATAGTTAAAAAACATAAAAAAAAGGCCGCACCGAATATCGGTGCGGCCTTTTATCAAACAAAAATCATTCTAATAAATAACTTTTCTCGAAACAATATTATCCTGAGTTTGAATCTTGATAAAATAGAAGCCATGTGAATTACCTGACATGTCAAGATTTATAACCCTGCCTCCTTTTTGACCGAGAATTACTCCCTGCACAAGTTTTCCGTCCATATCGTAAAGACTTAATACCGAGCGGGTGTTGTTTGTTTTATTTACATAAATATCCAAGGCGTTGTCTTTGGAGACAACCTTGTTTATCGTTACACTGCCGCTTGCAGCTTTGGTGTCCACATAAATAACATTTGACAAGGTACTTGCTCCATCATAGTCAACTTGCTTAAGTCTGTAATAGACAACACCTTTGGGAGCGTTTTTGTCGATATAATCATAAAAATTTACAACATTGCTGTTTCCGGCGCCGAGCACTTGCTTCAGGTCTTCAAAATCGCTTCCGTTTACAGAGCGCTGTACCACAAAGTAGTTGTTGTTAATCTCCGAAGCCGTTTTCCATTCCAGTTTCACCCCTTCGGTTACGGTTTTTGCATCGAATGAAGCAAGGGTTATGGGTAAACCCGAGTTACCTTCGTTTCCGGTCCATCCGGTTGTGCTTGAAGTATTGTAATTTGTAGTTGAACCCGTTCCGTTATATTCCAACACCTTAAAGTAATAATCGTGACCCGATTGCAGATTTGTAACATCAACCGTACCTTTGGCTGAGCCGTTGTAAACAACATAAGTGCCGCTCGAACCTATTTGATCTCCAAGCCCGAAAGCCGCATCTGCACTATAAGTTGAGCCGCCTGCGGGATCGGTAACCGCACCACCGTCTTTCATTACAACTATTCTGGCCGAGCCGTTTCCGTTAGTCCAATTAAGTCTCATTGCCCCGTTAACGGTTTCCCATTTAAGGTCGGTAGCCTGCACAGTCGGAGCAGCCACAAGTGTTTTAACACCATTTGTTGCCGAATAACCGCTTTCCCAATATGCACCGTCAGTACTTACATTATTATACGCTAAAACTCTGTAATAGTAATTTGTGTTTGCAGTTAGACCGGAAACAGTGTAAGTGGTTACATTATTAACATCTTTGGGATATCCCGATAAATGGGTTGAAAAATCCGAGGCCGTTGACACATCAAGTTTATACCCCTCGGCACCTGTTGTGGCATTCCAGTTTGCATCGAAGGCAACGTCTGTTACATTGGTTTCGGCAGCTACAATCGGGTTGTCGGTATTGGTATAAAAATCCCGTGTTGTACTGCTGTATGAGGTTCCCTGTGAATTGGTCGCATAAGCTCTTACGTAATAATGTGTGCCCGTGGAAAGACTTGTCAAAGATCCGTTCCAGTTACTTGTGCCGGGGTCACCCGTGCCTACTTCATGTTTCGAATCGGCAGTAGTAGGCGAACCGGTGGTGTTCCAACAAATTCCGTAAGCTGTTACAGATGCCCCTCCGTTGTCAGTAATATTGTTTCCGTCACAGGCTGCTGTTGATTGCGTTATGGATGTTATAGACGATCCTATTACCACTGTAGGTGTTGTTACTGCAAGGGTTGTAAAATTAACTTCAGAACCACCACCTATGTACGTATCGCTTGGGAAATTTGATTCATAGAGATAGGCGTTATAATGGTATCCGGTATTTGCACTTAATCCGGTAATATCCACGGAGAAAGAATGACTTGTCCCTCCTGTAAATGTAGAAGAAGATGCATTTGGAGAAGAGCCTGAGATACTCGTTCCCTGAACCTCCCAATAAAACTTAACATAGTATGTTTTTGAGGAATTTAATGAAGAAGCGGTGGCATTTAAAGTAGCTGTGGTCTGTTTAATATTTGTAGCATTATTGGTTGTAACACTTTGCCCTTGTGCATAAAAGCCAAAGGCCATTAAAAACGGAAGTAATAAATAAATCTTTTTCATAATATATTAATTTAGCAGTTAAATATTCATCTTGTTAGTTAAAATTATAACCGGAAGAACCGATTTAATATAATACAAAAATAATATAATAATTGATTAAAAAAAACATTTTACACGTTGCCTTAAATTTGTTAATTTCTAATATTCGCTGAATCAATTAATTGCAAATTTGCTTTACTTAAAAACAGGTGATTTACCTAATACAAACTCGGGGCTTTTACGTGTTTTTAAGGCAATTAATTCACCTGACAAGAAGCGTAAATCTTGGCAAAGACCAAAGCTAAAAGTAAAGGTTGCCCCGCTTACCGTCAAGCGTTGTAACATCAAAGGACAAAATCATTCCGGTATCCATTTGTTTTCAACATCCCAATTGGCTCTTATTGTAAGCGCTTTGGGCATATAAAAAACCCGTTCGGGCTGAATGCCTTTTAAATAATCTCCGGTATCCCATTTTTTATTCCCGTTAATATCTTTTACCGCTTTGACCTTATATTTTCCCGGAGGCAAATATTTGTAATACAAGAGGCTGTCTTTTAATACGTTTTGCCTTATCACGGCATCTTTTTCGTTTAAAAGTTGAATTAACAAAGGAATGCTGTCGCCATATTTTATGTTTAAAGTCAAACTTCCGTAATTCCTTGATTTTGTTGTGGAAAAATCAAATTTCAAAGTGTCGTTGGTATTACCGAATATGTCGAAGAAGACCGAATCGGGGATGAATATTTTGTAAACGGAGTTTTCATCCATTTTGATATCGAAATATAAACGGTTTGCGGCTACGGTGTCTTTAAAGAAAACTTTGAAAGGCACATCTTTATATAAGGTGTCAATTTTTTTATATACTTTGATTTTTCCCCTATCAATTGCTTTTACCGGTGTTGAAAAAACCAAAAACGGATTGCCGAAAAAGTCCACCGGGCGTGAAGTATTGCTTTTTATGGAAAGTCTTACGGGTCTTTTCTTTACCGGCTTGGCGCTGCCAATCGCCTGATTTTTTCGCTTCTCACCGGTGTATTTTTTTCTATCGGGTTTCTTGAGTATAATTGACAGTGTATCAATTGTTTGACCACCATCCGAAACCTTAATAACAAGCGTATCGGGCACAGGTGAAGTGAGCCACATTTTGAGACTGTCTTTTCCTGAAGACATCACGGGATAATACCATTGGCCGCTATTATTAAAGTTCAGAGGCTTTATTTGAAGTTTTTTTACGGGTCGTTTAAAGTCTATTTCCAACAAATTCTTTCTTAGCACGGCTTTTCTAGTGACAGCTTGTTTTTTTGCTTTTTCTTGAAAAAGATACATGTTTAAAAAAACGGGGTGAATAAGATTCAAGCTGTCGTCGTCGGGTTTTATCGGGGAAGGAATGACAAGACTGTCGAGAAAGGCGATTTTTTCGGAAGGTTGGTCATACAAATAATTGGAATTCATATCTTTAAGGGCAAAGATAAGATATTTTCCTTCCGAAAGATTATCTAAGACAAAATCTCCTCCCGAATAGGTTTTAGCTATATAATAAGGTCTTTTAAGGTAGGGAAGCGAATCGGAAAACTCTTTATAAAGCATAACCAGAATACCTTCTTCGGTTTTCAAATCAAAAGCATTTTTAACCACTCCCGAAATCCTCAATGAATCCAAAGCGGGGCCCGTTGAAAAAACGTACTGAAAATGCTTGACGGGAAGACCTTCTTTGTAATTGACAACAGAATTTCCCAAATACACAGTGTATGTAGTATTTTCGGCCAAAGAATCGGGCGGATTGATTATCAGCTTTTTACCCTGAACATAAACATCGGGGTCGTGAGGCATCGCGGGAGAAACCACCAATTGAGAGTGCAAATCTTTTAGCTGAATAAATTCATCGAATCTAATGGCAATTTTTCCTCCCGAATAATTAAGCGACTTGTTGGGCGGATTGTAGGCCACCGGCACGGGAGGAGTCGTGTCTTTAGGTCCTCCCGAGGGCGGAACAACAGTTGCGCATCCCGTTGCCATGCTTAAAAGAATAGCGAAAATAAAAGTCTTTATCGTCTTTGATTTCATAGCGGCAAAGGTAGAAAAAAAGCAACTTGAGTTTTTAGCTTGTCGGGGTTTTTAGCTTAACGGCCGTAAGGGAGTGAAATTTTCCGGAAAAAATATTTGTGCGAATAAAAAATTATTCTATTTTTGCCGTCCTTTTAAAATCGGATAGATATGAAACGTACATTTCAACCATCGAATAGAAAGAGAAAGAACAAGCACGGATTTCGCGAGCGTATGTCGTCGGCAAACGGGCGTAAAGTTTTGGCCGCCCGCCGTGCCAAAGGAAGGAAAAAACTCACTGTTTCTGACGAGAGACACGGGAAATAAACTCCTTTAAAGATATCTTTTTAGCTTAAAAAGCTTTCGGCGAGGCCGGAGGCTTTTTTTGTTATCAAGAACATTGGAGATAAAGCTCATAAGCCTATAACAGACCGAAAGACCAGCCCTCACGCTTTAACATTCGCAAAGTTTTCTCCAAAGCCGGAAGCATGTTTTCTTTGGCTTTGATGCTATCGTGAAAAACGACCACCGCACCCGGTTTAAGGTTGTTTTTTACGGCTTCAAAACATTGTTCCGGAGTTTTTTTCCTGTCGAAGTCGCCGCTTAATACGCTCCACATTACGATTTTGAAATCGCCGGAAAGCAGGCGCGCCTGACGTGGTTTTATTTTTCCGTAAGGAGGCCGAAAAAGCTTCGAAGGAATATGCTCAGCCGCTTTTTTTACGTTGTCAACATACACCTTATCGGGAGTTTTCCAACCGTTTAGATGGTTGTGTCCGTGGTTTCCCACTCTGTGACCTCGTTTAAATATTTCCTCTACCAAGGCAGGACTGCGAGCGGCATTTTCACCTACCATAAAGAAACTTGCCTTGGCTTCATAATCATCGAGTAAATCCAGCACTTGAGGTGTCACCTCGGGCAAGGGGCCGTCGTCGAAAGTCAAAAAAATCTTTTTGTCATGAGTATCAATTTCCCAAATTATATCAGGCGGAAAAAAGATTTTGGCAAACCCGGGTACTTTTGTGAAAAACATAACCAAAAGTATATAAAAAAGTGCAGACACTCATGTCGATTTGAAAAATGTAACCATGTTTTTGAAAGAAAACAAGGCAGCCGAAGAAAAAGAGAGGACCTTACCATCCAAAGCCCCGGCAAGATTATCGTTAAGGGCTTGAATATAGGCATTGAACTTTTCACCGGCATCATTTGTGACAAAATATCCCAGAGAAACGTGCGGCAGGTAACGCCCGCTTGTTGCAAAGCCGAAGTTTTCTTCAAAATAGTTGTTGAGATTACTGCGTATGAATTTTATTTTGTGCAAACGGTCGAGAGAAGACAAATCGGCAGGTTTAAGACTTACAACCAAGACCTCGTTGTTATAATTGTAGATTTTGCGAAAAGAAAAATTTATAGGTCCGGCTTTATTTATCCATTTAATCGACTTTTCAATAAGCGAGCGAATCTCGGGATGTAAATCTCTGTATTTCAACGTCTTCATAAACCTGCTAAAAAACGAACTTTGTTTTCCCAGATTCTTGAAATTACCTCGGTTGATGCCGTCCCAAACCGTAACATGCCACGACGAAAAATCAAGCGGAAGGAACTTTTCCGAATCCGACAAGAGTTTGTTTTTTATTGCAAAATCACTAAAAGCAGCATATAAACTTTTGTAAAAAACGAGAGACTTTTCCGCATTGTTGCTCAGCAAGTTATCTTTATAATTGAATTCCCCGTTATCAAAAATAATGCTGAACCCCGGGAAATCACGCCAGTCGAAGCCTCTCTCCGTTTTTTGTATTTTAGGATTCATATAGTTTGAATTTGCCCCATAAAAATAGAATATTTCAATAAAGTTCTCACATCTTTTTTCCACGAAAATTGCCGGATAGATAGCGCCTTTGTTTTATTGTGAATTTAACAAAGTCGTTAAAAATAAAAAAACAAGTAAAATCCCTACTGAAATAGAGTCATAAAACCTATTGACTTTGGAGTGCAGCCAAATTATTTTTGCACCATCACTAATTAATAGTTGTTATGAAGAGTTTGGTTTTCTTGTTTAAATTTTATATCGGGGTGTTTATCACGGTTTTAATCTCTCTGATTATCATAGGAAAAGTGTTTGGTTAGAAATGTGTTAACCGTGACAAACGGACAACTTTTTTCCTTGGTTAACACAAAACACGACTTACTGCCGGCATTATGGGCAGGTTTCCGTTAAAAACGGACAACCTATGTCGGTGGTTAGTCGTGTTTGTTTTTTGTGATGTAAATAATCATTTAAATCAAAAAATCAAGCACTTTATGGACAAACACTATTTTAGAGACTCGACAAATTTTATCCCCTCGTTATAACCTATTTCAAAAATCTCGTCGGCTTTATGAAAATCGAAAGTGTTAAAATCACGTGCTTTGGGCGGGTCAATGAGATAGTCGCAATATTTTATTTCGTTTTTTACGGTGTTGAAAATTGAAAGTTGGAAGCAACGTTCAGCCACATCTTTAATATTATTTATGGTGCGGTCTTCAACAATATGGTTTGAGTGTACACCCACAATCACATCGCACTCATCTTTAAGTACCTTTGCCGCAAGGTTTTTCGAAAGGCCTCCGTCAACGTAGTGAGAGCCGTTAATAACTCTTGTTTGAAACAGCACGGGAATGGACGCCGAGGCAATTACATAATCGATAAATTTACCGGATTTTATTATCTCGTTTTTACCTGAGGTGATGTTGGTTACAGAAATAAAAAGCGGTATTTTCAAAGTCGAGAAGTCATCTTGTCGGGCATATTTACGGAGTGTTTCTTCAATTAAAGACATCCGGAAAATTCCGGTTGTATGCCGGTATCTCATTCTCATTTGAAAGATATGCTTTCTGTCGGCTTTTTCCTTAATTAGCTTGAGCACTTCAAAAGGTTCCACACCCATGGCATAAAAGGCTCCGACAATTGCTCCCATTGAGGTTCCCGAAATAGCAGCCGGTGAAAATCCGAAATCGTTCATGGCCTGAAGAAGTCCCAAATGCATAATACCCCGGGCGCCTCCTCCGCTTAGAGCCAAGCCGTATTTTCTTTGTTTAGTTATATGCGTCATAATATTTTGCTAATAAGTGGCTTATAAAAAATACAGTTTTCTAAAAAGCACTAATACATCCATTCCTCAAAAGTAAATAAAATAAGGAAAAGAAGAAGTATTTGTAACTACAGGACAATATCACGGGAAAAATAAGGCATTAATCGAGCATAGGCTTACAAACGCTGAAAGCTGATTATCAATGCATTAACGCGACAACAAGGCTTTGGCGGTTATTTTTTTTGTTTTTATAAATGAATATTTGTTTTCTTTGCAAAAGTTTAACTAAAAATTTATTTAATATGTCAGACATTGCAGATAGAATTAAAGCTATTATCGTTGACAAATTGGGTGTTGACGAGAGTGAAGTAACTCCAGAAGCAAGCTTTACCAACGACCTTGGAGCAGACTCTTTGGACACGGTAGAACTTATTATGGAATTTGAAAAGGAATTTGATATAGCAATTCCGGACGATCAGGCCGAGAATATTGGCACTGTAGGTGAAGCAATTGCATATATCGAGAACAACGGTAAATAGTTAACTATGACTTTGAAGAGAGTAGTAGTTACAGGGCTCGGTGCCATCACACCATTGGGGAATACTCTTCCGGAAACCTGGAAGAATATGATAAATGGTGTGAGCGGCGCTGCCCCTATTACCCGATTTAATGCAGAGAAATTCAAGACACGTTTTGCCTGCGAATTAAAAAATTATAATCCGACGGATTATTTCGACAGAAAGGAAGCACGCAAATTAGACGCATGCGCTCAATACGGGTTGATAGCCACTGAAGAGGCCGTAAAAGATTCGGGGATGAACCTCGAAGAAGAAAACCTTGAGCGGATAGGTGTAATTTGGGGCTCGGGAATTGGAGGGTTGGACACTTTCCTCCACGAAGTTTCTTCCTTTGCCACGGGAAATGGCACTCCGAGATTCAATCCGTTTTTTATACCGAAAATGATTGCAGACATTACGGCAGGACATATCTCCATTAAATATGGTTTTATGGGGCCGAATTACACAACGGTATCGGCTTGTGCTTCATCGGCTAATGCTCTTGCAGATGCTTTCAACTACATCAGGCTGGGCAAGGCCGACGTTTTCGTTACTGGAGGCAGCGAGGCTTCCATTAATGAAGCCGGTGTTGGCGGTTTCAATGCCATGCACGCCATTTCCACACGAAACGACGACCCCAAAACAGCCTCGCGTCCTTTCGACAAAGACCGTGACGGTTTTGTTCTCGGAGAAGGAGGCGTCAGTTTGATTTTTGAAGAATACGAGCATGCCATAGCGAGAGGAGCAAAAATTTATGCCGAAGTTGTGGGAGCGGGACTTTCGGGCGATGCCCATCATATGACGGCACCTCATCCCGAAGGATTGGGAGCCAGAAATTGCATGAGAGAAGCCATTAAAGATGCCGGAATAGAGCCTAAGGATATTGACCATATCAACACTCACGGCACCTCCACACCGGTAGGTGATGTTGCAGAGCCTAAAGCGATAGTGTCGCTTTTTGGTGCCGACACCAAAGTGTTGGTAAACTCCACAAAATCAATGACAGGCCACTTGCTTGGTGCCGCCGGGGCCATTGAAGCCGCGGCTTGTGTTATGGCGGTTCACGACGGCATTATTCCTCCGACTATCAACCATTTTGAAGACGACCCCAACATTCCGAAATTAAACTTTGTGTTTAATGAGGCTGTTAAGAAAGATATTAAATATGCTCTTTCGAACACCTTTGGTTTCGGCGGTCATAATGCATCGATTATTTTCAAAAAATTCGATGAATAGGAGAGCGTAATGGCCAAAATCGTAAAACGATTACGCGCCAGATTTTCCGGCGAGCATCCTGAAATAAAAGAGTTTATAAAAAATGTTTTCGGGTTTTACCCCGAAAACATTTTTTTGTATGAACTGGCCTTTAGACACAAATCAATGGCCACAGAGATATCTCACGGAGCAAAAAATTCTAACGAACGTCTTGAATATCTCGGTGATTCCATCCTTGATGCCATAGTTGCCGATTATCTTTTTAAAATATATCCATATAAAGACGAGGGCTTTTTGACCCAGATGCGCTCCAAAATGGTAAGTCGCTCGCAGCTGAACAACCTTGCACGTCAGATTGGCTTAAGCGAATATATACAGACAACCAAAGATATAAAATCGCAGCCTAAATCTCTTTTGGGCGATGCTTTTGAAGCGTTGGTAGGAGCTATTTATTTGGATAAGGGCTTTGATTTCACCAAAAAAGTTTTGATTGAAAGAATCATAAAAATAAAACTCGACATTGACGAGCTTCAGCAAACCGAAACCAATTATAAAAGTCGCTTGATCGAATGGTCTCAAAAAGAAAAAATAGAAATAGAATTTCGCCACACCAAAGAAATAGGAGTGAACAACGCCAAACAGCATGAAGTTGAGTTGTGGGTAAACAAAAAACTTGTGGCAAAAACCAAAGGCAACAATATTAAAAGCGCTGAACAAAGGGCTGCCGAGATAGCCTGCAAACAGATAAAAAATTCAAATTCAAAAGATTAGGACAGCTTTTCCGATAAACATTAAAAAAGCCCGTCTTCAGGAAGACGGGCTTTTTTACTTATCCTTTATTGTTCTGTTATTCTCCAATAAGTTCTTTTTCTCTGGCAATATACTTTCTGACATTACGTCCTTGGTCGCTGGTATAATAATCTTTCTTGATACGATTGAACATCTCCAGAGCTTTTTCGTGATTTCCGAGTGAAGAATAAACTATTCCGGCTTTCATTAAAAAAAGAGGAGTAGAAAATTCGTTATCGGTAAAATCGGCAGCTTCTACATATTTGGAAGCCGCTTTTTCGCTTTCACCCAAATTATCGTAAGCGTCACCCATGGCTCCCAAGGCCATTGGCATTATCAATTCGTCGTCCGAAGAAAAATCATCAAGATAATCGAGAGCATTTTGATAATTTTCTTGAGCGGCAGCCGTCGTATCTTGCTCAGCGAGATGCATATAGCATAAGCCTGCGTAATAGTTGGCAAGGTTACCGCTTTTTGTGCTGCCGTAATCATCGATAATGGAAAGGAAGCCGGGATTGATACCGTCTCCTTCCAATGCCAAATTAAAAGAATCTTTCTCGAAATACCATTCTGCCTGATACATCGCGTTAAAAGCATTCATCTCTCTGGGTTTCACAATGTATTTGTTGTATCCCATAACTATTAAAACCACAGCCACGATTCCGTAGATAACATAGCTGATCATTTTTTTATTATTTTCAATAAACTGCTCGGTCTTACCCAGTGTTTCTTCCACTACGGCAAGTTTTTCTTCGGCAGCGTCTTTCTTCTTGGCCATAACTATTTATGCTTAAAATTTTGAGTGTGCAAATGTAAATTATTTTCTAAAACTTCAAAGTAAAAAAATCATTGTGTTTTTCACCTTTTCACCCGTCTTTTTCCTTTGTTATTTTGAGTTTTCTTTGCTTGCTTTTTCTTTTTCGGTTTTGCCCTGCTCGACAATTCGGCTTCTTCTTCTTTCACTTTTTTAAGAATCTCGTTTGCCGGTCTTAACTCCACGTCCGAGGGTAGCAACAATTTCCCGTCTGTTATCTTCAAAATATGCGCAGCTATCAAATCGTCGTTTACAATATCCTTATTCCAAGTTATATATTTGACTTTCAGCTGATTGGCAGCATTAATCAGAAGCTCATCACGTTCTTCACCGGGTTCCATTTTAGCTATTTCATTGAGCGCCAATTCCATATTTCTGCCATAAAATTTGAACATTATTTTATGGTCTTTATAAGGAATTTTCTCCGGCTTTTTCTTTCTTTTTTCTTCTGAAATGACCTCACAAGGATAATCTACTTTCAATTTATATCCGGAAATAATGTGCAGGTGATTCCACAATTTGGTGTAATATTCTTCATTGGGACTCGGATTTGGATTTATCTGCTGCATCACGGAAATAATGATATAGGCCAAACGCGTGCGCTTTGCCTCGTCCTCGATGGTTAAGGCATAATCAACCATTTTCTGAACATTCCGCCCGTACTCTCTGATTATCAGTTTATCCCTTTCGGTATTATAGTCTTTTTCCATTATAAAAAAATTAGGCTGCAAAATTAGATAAAAAATCCTTTGGGGGTATAAATATTTGCGGGCTTCGGGAAAGGGGCTTTTCCTTATCATAGTCTTGAAATTTGGTTTTTACGTATAACCTTGATAATACGTGATTTACAATGAAAAATATAAGACAAATCATGTTCAAACAACACCTATCTATGTTTTTTGTATTATAATAAAGGAATAAGGTGTAAATTTGCAGGTTTAATAAATATGCGAGCCTTCAATTGATTAACGGTTCGTTTTTACTTTAAATATTTCAGGTAAATGAAAAACAATCACTTATTGAAATCCGGTTTGCGGCTATTAATCTTGCTAAGTGTATTGAGTTTTGCAAGCTGTATTCCTCAAAAGAAATTGAGATATATACAAGAGCAGGAGCAAAGCCAAGAAGACACTACGGTAACGCAAGAAGACAACCTCAAAAACGCCTATAAAATTCAAACCAAGGACGAGCTGTATATTCAAATCAACAGTTTGAACCCCAAGACATATGTGTTTTTTAACGGAGGAGATGCCAACAGCAGAATGTATAACAATAACGACATTTCTCTTTATCTTACCTCCTACACGGTAAACGACAGCGGGTATGTAGAGCTGCCGGTGATAGGAAAGGTAAAAATTGTGGGATTGTCGGTGAAAGAAGCATCAGCTGCCATTGAAAAGGCTTTGAAGAAGTATCTTACGGAAGTGTCCGTCACCGTAAAATTGTCGGGTTTCAAAGTAACTCTTTTGGGAGAGGTAAAGCGCCCCGGGCGCTACACGGCTTATGTATCGCATATGAATTTGCTTGAAGCCTTAGCTCTTGCTGGAGATATGACAGCTTACGGGAATCGTGAAAAAATATTTTTAATAAGGGAAGAGAACGGTAAAGAAAAGGTTTATTTCCTCAATCTTTTGGATAGGAACATATTGTATGATAAAAACTTCAATCTTCTGCCAAACGATATTATTTATGTAGAGCCTCTCGGGGCAAAAACATGGGGCTTCGAGACCTTCCCCTATGCGTTGATTTTATCAACGCTCACCACATTTATTGCAATGACAACATTAATTTTACAAATTAAAAAATAACCGAAAGTGGAAAACAACGAATTTTCATATATCCAACAGGAAGACAGTATCGACATAAAAGCATTGGTTTTTAAGGTGTTAGCTTTTTGGAAGATTTTTGTTCTTTCAATTGTAATAGCTATGCTCAGTGCTTATTTTTTCAATAAATATGCCGATCCCGATTATGAAGCAAAAGCGGTGGTGTTGGTTGGTAACGGTCAGGCTGCTCAAAATCCGCTTCAGGATTTAATGCCGAATATGTTTGGCCCTCCTCCCATTATTATGGCCAACCAAATGGCAATAATAAAATCATACGAGATTACCAAAAAAGCCATTCGCAAAACAAAGTGGCACATTTCATATTATCGTTATGGGCAAATACGTGTAAATCAGATGTTTGCAAGCAATCCTTTTACCGTTATAATCGACACCACGCATCTGCAGGCAACTCAGGTTAAAATCGATATCAGACTTATTAACGATAAGCAATATCGTTTGATAATACCGGCAATTCACTCAGCAAAACTCTATGATTATTCCACAGAAAAAATGACTGATGTTATCGATTCGCTTCCAAAAGGGGAAAACAGAGTGATGAATTACGGGGAAAAATACGAAAACGGCTGTTTTTCATTTACTCTTAAATTCAATGCGCCATATCATGACGACAAAGAATTTTATTTTTATTTGAATTCGCTCGATTACCTTGCCGGAAGATACAATAGCCGTTTTAAGGCTAAAATGGTTGACAATGACGGTACACTCATTAGTGTTTCGTTAAAAGACGAAAGCGATAAAAACGCCATAACTTTAGTAAATGCTCTCGTGGATGCCTTTGTTGAGGCTAACCTTGAAGAGAAAAATCAGCAAGCTACAAATTCCATTGAATTTATCAGAGAAAATCTGTTTAGAATTGAAGATTCTTTGCAGTTTTTCGAGTCTAACCTGCAGGATTTCAGACAAGAAAACGGCCTGATGGAAATTACCGATGTCAGCAATCAAACATTTAACAGGCTTTACGATTTAGACAAACAAAAAGCACTGGCTGAGCTGCACGACCAGTATTACAATTATCTGAAAGAATATATCAGCAACTCAAATAAGAAAAAAGAAAATCTGATAGCACCTGCCATTATGGATATCCAAGAGCCGATGCTTATTCAGCTTGTAACTCAGCTGAATACGCTTTATATGGAACGCAATCAGTATGGCTCCACAACAACAAAAGACAACCCCCTAATCTTGGAAATCGAGCAAAAAATTCAATCGACCGAAAATGCCTTGTTGGAAAACATCGAAAACATTCAAAAGGTTTCCAAAATACATCTTAAGGAAATCAACAATCAGATAAAAGAAATTCAGGTAAAAATCAACAGCTTGCCCGAAAAACAAAGAAGACTTGTTGACATAACGAGAAAATACAAGGTAAACGAACAGATTTATTCTTTCCTTCTTGAAAAACGTCTGGAAAGCGGAATAACAAAAGCAGGAAATGTATCCGACCACAAAATCATCGACAAAGCTCGAAAAGCATCCAAAGTTTTTCCCAAGACATCTCTTAATTACACTATTGCTCTTTTGCTTGGGTTTATCATACCGCTCGGTTTTATTTTTGTCCGCGATTATTTTGATGATAAAGTAAGAGATAAAAGGGATATTGAAAACATTGTGGATGCCCCCATTCTCGGGGTAGTCGGGCATTCGAAAGGTGCAACTAACACGGCTGTTTTCAATAAACCCAAGTCGATTCTTGCGGAAACTTTCAGAGCTATCAGGACAAACCTTCAGTTTATAGCCTCGGATCAAGATTCAAAAATAATCACCGTTACTTCAACCTTTAGCGGCGAAGGAAAAACTTTTAATGCCATTAACCTTGCTTCCATTTATTCTATTTCAAATAGAAAAACTGTACTGATAGGTTGCGACCTTCGCAAACCCAAAATTCATGAGAATTTTGAAGTGGACAACACATTGGGACTCACTACTTATTTGATTGGAAAATGCACTATTGATGACATCATTCAAAAAACCATTTATGATAATTTCGTAATTATCCCTTCAGGACCCGTGCCCCCCAATCCTGCCGAACTACTTGAAAGTGCCAGAATGGACGAGTTGTTGGATTATTTGAGGAATCACTACGATATGATTATAATCGACTCACCTCCAATAGGTTTGGTTACCGATGCGCTCTTTATGATGAAACGCTCGGATGCGACTCTTTATGTTGTGCGTCAGAATTATACCACAAAAGCCGCTTTAAATACCTTAAAAGAATTGGTAAAAGGAAAAACCGTGAACAATATTTCCATTATAGTCAATGATATGGACTATGAAAACAAGCGTTACGGCGGCTACGGATATGGTTACGGATATGGTTACGGCTACGGTTACGGATATGGTTACGGATATGGTTACGGATATGGAAATTACTATGCCGAAAGCGACTATGAAACCAAGAAAAAATCATTACTAAAACGTATTTTAAAATTATAAAGATTCACTTTTCATTATGAAAGAAATAAGAATGGTTGACCTGAAAGGTCAATACCTAAAAATAAAGGAAGAGGTTGACAAAAGAGTTTTGGAAGTTATCGATTCAACGGCTTTTATTAACGGTCCTTATGTCAAACAATTTCAAAAAGAACTCGAGGAATATCTTAATATTAAACATGTTATCCCTTGCGGTAACGGAACAGACGCTCTTCAAGTAGCGATGATGGCTCTCGGATTAAAACCCGGAGATGAAGTTATAACAACCACTTTTACATTTATTGCCACAGCAGAGGTTATCGCTTTGTTAGGGCTTACTCCTGTTTTGGTAGATGTAGATATAAACACCTATAATATTGATCCCGAAGCCGTTAGAAAAGCTATCACTCCCAAAACAAAAGCTATAGTTCCCGTTCATCTTTTCGGGCAGTGCGCTCCTATGGAAGAAATTCTTCAGATTGCAAAAGAACATAAGCTCTACATCATTGAAGATAATGCTCAGGCAATTGGAGCCGACTATATTTTTTCCGACGGAACAATAAAGAAATCCGGAACCATTGGTGATGTGGGATGCACCTCGTTTTTCCCTTCCAAAAATTTAGGTGGATATGGTGACGGGGGTGCTGTTTTTACCGACAACGATGAATTGGCCGAGCAGCTGAGAGCCATTGTAAACCACGGGATGAAAGTAAGGTATTACCACGATTTGATAGGTGTAAATTCCAGACTCGACAGCATTCAAGCTGCAATTCTGGATGTAAAACTCGAGCATCTGGATGAATACGCAGAGGCACGACGACGCGCTGCCGATTATTACGACCAAGCCTTTGAGGCAAGCTCCAAAATCAATACCCCCGTGCGTTACGAGAAATCCACCCACGTATTTCATCAATACACTTTTACCCTTAATGGTGTGGACAGGGAAGGCTTGCAAAAGCACCTTAACGACAAAGGCGTTCCTATGATGATTTATTATCCGGTGCCTTTACATATGCAAAAAGCCTATCGAGACACGCGTTATAAGGAAGGAGACTTCCCCAACAGCGAAAAGCTCGCCGCAACGGTAGCCTCACTGCCTATGCATACCGAGTTGGACGAAGAACAATTGGAATTTATAACCCGCTCTGTTTTGGAGTTTGTAGAAAAATAAATTATGGAAAAGAAATATTTCGCTCACGAAACGGCAGTCATAGACGACAATTGTGAAATCGGTGAAGGTGTTAAAATTTGGCACTTCAGCCATATTATGTCGGGCTGTAAAATAGGAGAAAAATGCAATATAGGTCAAAATGTAGTTGTCTCTCCCGATGTTGTTTTGGGAAAAAATGTCAAAATCCAAAACAACGTATCTATCTATACCGGAGTCATTTGCGAAGACGATGTCTTCCTCGGACCTTCAATGGTATTTACCAATGTTGTTAACCCTCGCTCGGGTGTCAACAGAAGAGGCCAATATACCAAAACAGTGGTGCGAAAAGGGGCGTCAATCGGAGCAAATGCCACAATAGTCTGCGGTCACGACATAGGCGAATATGCCTTTATAGGTGCCGGCGCCGTAGTCACCAAAGAGGTGTTGCCTTACGCTCTGGTGGTGGGAAATCCGGCACGACAAATCGGGTGGATGAGCGAATACGGACACCGTCTTGTATTCGACGAAAATAACATAGCGGTATGTCCCGAAAGCAAAGAAAAATATGAATTGAAAGACGGTCGTGTGACCAAAATAACAGAATAAAATGGCAAAGAAAACATTGAACTTCGGACTGATAGGTGCCGCAGGCTACATTGCCCCGCGACATATGAAAGCTATTTACGAAACAGGTAATAACCTTACGGCTGCCCTCGACCCCTTCGACAGTGTCGGAATTATAGACAGCTATTTTCCGAACGCCGATTTTTTTACGGAGCCCGAGCGTTTCGACAGGCATCTCGACAAGCTTAGAAGAAAAGGCGACCAAAAAATTGATTATGTATCCATTTGTTCGCCGAATTATCTTCATGATTCGCATATCAGATTGGCGTTAAGAAACGGTGCCAATGCCATTTGTGAAAAGCCTTTGGTGCTTAACCCTTGGAACTTGGATGGTCTTGCCGTTATCGAAAAAGAAAGCGGAAAGAAAGTTTATAACATTCTGCAACTACGTCATCATCAGTCAATTATAGACCTGAAAAAGAAAATAGACAACGACCCTAACGGTAAAATTTACGACATTGACCTCACATACATTACCAGTAGAGGTCACTGGTATTTTATCAGCTGGAAAGGTTATCCCGAAAAATCCGGTGGAGTGGCAACCAACATAGGCGTACATTTTTACGATATGCTCACCTATATCTTCGGTGATGTTAAGCGAAATACCGTGCATTATTCCGATGACAAAACGGCTGCCGGTTTCCTCCTTTTGAAGAAGGCAAGGGTTCGTTGGTTTCTTTCCGTTGACGCAAAAAACCTTCCCGACGATATTGTGGCAAAAGGCCAAAGAACTTTCAGGCAAATAAGCGTGGAAGGCGACGATATAGAATTTAGCGGCGGATTCACCGATTTGCACACGGTTAGTTACAAGGAGATTTTGGCAGGCAGAGGATTCGGTTTGGAAGAAGCCCGCAAAAGCATTGAGATAGTGCAGCATATTCGAAATTCAAAGCCCATCGGAATCAGAGGCGATTATCATCCTTTATTGCTGAAATTGAAATAATAAATATAGCTCACCAACCGAACCAACG
>CAZPGC010000004.1:21727-29446 GCA_964585875.1 uncultured Prolixibacteraceae bacterium
ATCACCTTTATCGGGATGTTCAGATATTTCAGCAATGCCATGTCTCTCACACACTTACGATTATCGGCAATGAGAATAAAGGTGTTTAACTTTGTGAATTTATTGGCGGCACTCATCAGAGCCTCCAAATCGTTACCCGCATTGTCTTTCCCTCCGTCTCCTCTCCTTATCACATAATCAAAACGTTTTTCAACCCTGTGGATGTTGTTGGATTTTTGATAATAAATCCCGCCGGTTTTGCCTATTTTCTTTTTCCTTTTCGGTAGTTTGTTACCGTCGTTGAAGAAAACAAAATAGTTGATGCCGCTGGTTTTTCGATGTATCTTATGCCAAAGTACGGCTTGCGCACTATTGGTGTACATGCCTTTGCTCCAGTCCATTACCACCACCGAGTTTTGCCATAAGGGATGACGGTCCAAAACTTTATAGACAGTGGAATCATCAATGCCGCCGTGCCTTACTATGAACGCCAAACGCGGGTCGGGCGTAAGCGGAACCAAGGTGGTAAATTCATCGCACGATTTAAATCTAAGTGACTGATTTTGATATTTTAAAGTAAACAAATCATCTCTGGCCAACTTGTATTTCACGTTGTCGATGGTCAGCTCGTCATCTTTCACAAGCGATGACAAATGGTCTATATCTTCCTCGATTGTGTGAATAGTCCCTCCGGTATAATAAGCAAGATTTACATACTGCGGATTAATGCCGTATTTGGCTCCGCAAACTATTACGTTTACCTTAACATCGATATTGGTTATCAAGCGGAAATCGCGCATACAGGAATTATTGTCGGCTATCAAAATAAGCTCGTCGAAATCCTCAAATCTGTTCATCCCTTTTATTAGGGCCTCCACGTCGTTTTCGGGGTCGTCACCTCCCTTGCCGCGTTTTCCCACAAGGTAAAACGTGTTTATCAACCTGTCCAAATTTTTTGCCTGTGCGTAGTAAATGCCACCGGTTTTTCCTATTATCTTTTTGTCATCGGGGGTGTCGTCACCATCGTTGAAAAACACAAAATCCTTTATCCCCGATGTTTTAAAATTCAGTGTATGCCACAAAACCGCCTGAGCACCATAACGATACATCGACCCCGTCCAGTCCATCACCACCAAGGCGTTTTTCCATTCGCGATGCCGGTCGAAGACCTTAAAAACAATGGAATCGCCCGCTCCACCCTGCGAATGTATGAAGTTTTTTACCTTCAATTCGTGTTTGGCAAAATATGCCGAGTCTTGCATGGGTGTCTCGTCAACGTCTTTGTCCTCTTCAATAAAATCCTTCTCCACAAAGTATGTAATGGCTATGCCGTGAAACATAGACTTTGCTTCGGGTTCGTTTTGCGGTTTTGTTTGCAAGACAAGGTTCCATTCGAAATTTGTCGAATTTAAAGACGAATCCAAAGCCAACAAAGCCTTAATCCTTGCCGCAAGCAGGTCGTAATAGTTGGTACGCCAGAAATCTTTGTTTTTGGGATATTTTGTGAAAATAATATCGATTTGCGTTACCACAATCTTGTCGTCGTACGGTTTCCAGCGCCAAGGGTCTTTGATAACCGATTTAGTATATCCGTTTTCCAAAACCACACTGTTGGGCTGCTCGTCGGGATTATATTCTTTTATTTCGTTGTAGTTAAACAATTTTTCAAACTCGGCCGCATGCTCCCGCGGATGATTCAATATTTCTTTACTGAATTTTTTTTCTTGTGCAATAGCACTAAAAAACCACAGTTGCAATACAACAAGAAATATCCGCAAGTTAAAACCGATTGTTTTCATTAATTATCTGAGCCCGAGAGCTTTATTTTGATTAACACAATAAAAATCAACATTATGAAATTATCATTTTGTATAAAGTGAAAGTAAACCTTTAAAAATATTTATTAACGATTTAATTCACAAAATATTCTATCTTTGCCGCCGCAAAAAGGGACATTAGCTCAGTTGGTTTAGAGCATCGCCTTGACAGGGCGGGGGTCATTGGTTCGAATCCAATATGTCCCACTTTTTACCCCTCTTTTGTAAATCTACAGAATTTTACTCCAAACGACTTTGCCTGCGCTGATATCTTTACCCGAACCCGTAACGGAGCCGAAAACGTTCACCATGTTTTCCATTCGCAAAACTCCCATAAAGGCAAAAATCAAGGCTTCTTTAAAATCTATCAAAAGTCTGTCGGGAATAACAATCTCGGCAGCGGTTTTTTCTTCGATTTTCTCCATCAAAAATTTATTAAAAGTGCCCCCGCCCGTAAACAAAACCTTGCCCCTCTCGGAACCTACAGCTCGCCCGATTTGTGTTGCAACATGCTCAACGAAAGTCCGTAACAGTGTTTCGTAACCCCCTTTGTAATCATTTATAAGAGGTCTGATATTTTCATCAACCCACTCGCGTCCAAGACTTTTAGGCGGCGGACGGAAATAGTAATCGATTCTGTTAAATTGTTCGAGTAACATTGAATCCACTACTCCGTTGCGGGCACTTTCTCCGTCTTTGTCGTAAGCTTTCCCCTTTGTCCTCATTATGGCATTCATCACAAAATTCACAGGACAAATATCCCAAGCTATTCTCTCGCCATGACGGCGCATGGAGATATTTGCAAAACCTCCCAGATTAACGCAAGCGGCATAATCATCAAACAACAACTCGTCACCAATGGGAACCAGAGGAGCGCCTTGCCCCCCATTTTTTACGTCTTCACTGCGAAAATCATAAACCACCGGTACTCCGCATTCTTTTGTAATCTCCTCGCCTGCACCTATTTGCACGGTTATTCCTTCTTCGGGACGGTGGTGTATGGTGTGGCCGTGAGAGGCTATCAAATCAGGCATACGCCCCGTATCTCTTATGAATTTTGCCGTTTGCCGCCCCAAAAATATGCCGTATTCTCGATGCAATTCTTCAAGCTCCGAGGGCGACCTTGCAAATGCGTGTGACAATTTCTCGATCCACGTCTCATCATAGGGCACAGTAGTGGCATCAATTATTTTAAAATGCCATTTCTCGCGCATCGAAAATTCGGCGAAAACCAAATCGAGGCCATCCAAAGAAGTCCCAGACATAAGTCCTATGGCCGAGTATTTTTTCATAAATACGGAAGTAATTTTTCCAGCCCTATTCCCCTCGAACCTTTTAACAAGATAAACTTGCCCTTCTTGGCTTTTTCTTTCAAAAAACGGGAGGCCTCATCCGTATCGACGAAAGCGTTAAATTCCCCGTTGTTTACCTTTGAAAATTCGACACCAACAAGTATAACGTCTTCTATATCAAGCTTTTTTAATATCTCGATAATTTCGGCGTGTTCTTTTGGACTTTCCTTGCCAAGTTCCAGCATATCACCCAAAACGGCAACTTTGCCCGGAATATTGATATCCCTAAAACTCTCCAAAGCATTGCGCATTGATGTGGGATTGGCATTATAGGCATCGAGATATATTTTGTTGCGTCCCGTATCCAAAAATTGTGACCGTTTGTTGGACGGGCTGTAATTCGATAGGGCTTTGAGCATCGATTTTTTGTCAACGTCGAAATAACTTCCTATGGCTATTGCCGCCATAATGTTGGTAAAATTATAATTTCCCAACAGCTTGGTATTCAATATTTCTCCCTGAAATTCAAGGCTGATGAAGGGTTCCGAGGCTACGATTCTCCCCTGAAAATCCGCCTTTTCAACAGCCCCGTAAGTACTTCTTTTTATGCCGGCACTTAAATCCATAAGCAAGTCGTTTGAAGCATCGACAAACAGGTGCCCTTCTCTTTCCGCTACAAAATCGTAGAGCTCTTTTTTTGTTTCTATCACACCTTGTATGCTTCCGAAACCTTCAAGATGAGCCTTGCCGATATTTGTGATAATGCCGTAATCGGGTTCGGCAATGCGGCAAAGCTCGCCTATTTCGTGTTTGTGGTTGGCGCCCATTTCAACAACAGCTATTTCCGTATCGCCAGGCATCGACAGCAATGTCAAAGGCACTCCGATATGATTGTTAAAGTTGCCGGCCGTGGCATGAACCCTGAATTTGGCCGATAAAGCCGTGTAAATAAGCTCTTTGGTTGTTGTCTTTCCATTGGTACCCGTAATACCAATCACCGGTATGTCGAAGTGGCGGCGATGGAAATTGGCAAGTTTTTGCATAACTTCCAACACGCTGTCAACCTGAATAATACGCTCGTCTTCGAAATGCAGTTCATCGGCCACCACCGCCACCGCCCCCTTTTCAAGAGCCTCGGCGGCAAATTCATTGGCATTGAAATTTTCGCCTTTCAGGCAAAAAAACATCGAACCGGGTTTTATCTTCCGCGTGTCTGTCTCAACACCGGCACTTTTCAAAAAAATATCGTAAAGTTGTTCTATTGTCTTTTGCATGGCATAAAAATACAAAAGCATAATACTCTATCCCGAAATTTTAGTTTTTATAATCAACAGGCCATTGTTGATTTAGTGTAAATTAAGCACATCCTATGCCCTTTTAAAAATCTTTACCGGCAACTAAATACAATACTTTCTATCTTTACAGCCTTAACTCAAATCACACAATTATGAGAATCACTCTGTCTTTTATAATGTTTATTTCGTGGCTACAGCTTTTTTCGCAACCCGAAAACATAATGATTACCAACATTTTAAATCCGAATGAGCCCTCCATTCATATCAATATGAAAAATCCGGCCTTAGTCATGGCCGGAGTAAATTTGCGAAGCATCTACCTGTCGCAAGATACGGGGCGCACATGGCAACACCACCTGATGACTTCAACTTCCGGTGTGTGGAGCGACCCTTGTTTGATTAGCGACACGGCAGGCAATTTTTATTACATCCATCTGGCCAATCCGCCCTCGGGCTCGTGGATTGACCGCATCGTTTGTCAAAAATACGATGTGGATTCGGCATCGTGGACTTACGACAGTTATATGGGACTCAACGGCAACAAAGCACAAGACAAAGCATGGATTGCCGTTGACCCCACAACGAATTATTTATATGTAACATGGACTCAATTTGATGTTTACGGCAGCACTGCCACTACCGACAGCTCCGTGATTTTGTTTTCGCGCTCAACCGACGGCGGTGCCACTTGGAGTCCGGCAAAACGCATTAACAAAGTGGCCGGCGATTGCATCGATTCCGACAACACCGTCGAAGGAGCTGTGCCCGCCGTGGGACCCAACGGCGAAATTTATGTGGCATGGGCAGGCCCTCAGGGTTTGGTTTTCGACCGCTCTCTCGATTCGGGAAACACATGGCTTGCAAATGACATTTTTGTCTCGACCATACCCGGCGGATGGGATTATTCCATTCCCGGACTCTTTCGCTCAAACGGTCTGCCCATAACTTTATGTGATGTAAGCGGCGGACCCAATAACGGTAATATTTACATAAATTGGAGCGACCAACGCAACGGTGCCAACAATACCGATGTGTGGATTGTGCGTTCCACCGACGGCGGCAACACGTGGTCGCAAGCCCTCCGCGTCAATGACGACAGCACTCAAACCCACCAGTTCCTCAGCTGGATGACCATCGACCAAAGCACTGGCTATCTCTATTGTGTTTTTTACGACAGGCGTAATTACACCGACAACAAAACCGACGTATATCTTGCCGTTTCAAAAGACGGAGGACTTTCATTTCAGAATTACAGAATAAGCAAAGCTCCCTTTTTGCCAACTGCCAACGTTTTCTTTGGCGACTATACCAACATTTCGGCATATAACGGCATAGTGCGCCCAATTTGGACGAGGTTAAACAACGATTCTCTTTCCGTATGGACGGCGCTTATAAATACCGACAGCACGGCAACACTTACCGAATACCCTGCCACTCAGGAAGGAGAAACCCCGGCGCACGTCTATCCCAATCCGGCTTCCCAAAGGATTTCCTTCGCCTATAAGCTTAAAAAACAGGCGGTTGTTCGCGTTGATGTTATTGACAACCGAGGAAGGACTATCGTAAGAGGAGAAGAAAAATCACAACAACCGGATATGTATATCGAAAGGTTCGACATTGAAAAATACGGCCTTGCCAAAGGCATTTATCATTTTGTGCTTTATGCCTCCGATAAAAAACTCACAAGCAAAAAGTTTGTGGTAAAATGATTTTTAGAAATAAACTCTTTTCACAAACAGCTCCATCTCGCTGCTTAACAATATTTTACCAAATAAAAGATGGCCGGAGAGCCTCTTGCCGAAAGAAATTTTTTCGAAAAACGTTTGCTTTCAAAAAAATCCGGCAAGCGATTCAATCCGGCCATCAGTTTCTTCAAAACTATTATGAAGAATTTGCCTTTATCGTTTAACCTTACCTTATAATAAGGGTGCCGGTATAAAATACCGAACCGCCGTTGCTAACTCTGAAAATGTAATTTCCTGCTCTGAGGCTTCCTCTTTTCAGCACTATTCCGTTTTTGTTAACGCTGTAATCTATCTGCATGCGCTTGCCTGCCATGTCGTATAGTTCCAGATTTATTTTACCGGCATTAGCATCGAGCAATTCAATTACAGCGCTGTTTTTCAGAGGATTAGGATAAATCTTAATATCTTTCACATTGCCGTTTTCATCAAAACCGGCACCCACGGAAAGCACCACATCTTTACATGCCACATTTCCGTTACCGTTGATACTTGAAGCCGTCAGGCATACGTGATAAGTGCCTCCCACCGCAGGAAAGGTATGAACAGGATTTTGCACGGTGTCGGTAGCCCCGTTATCGTCAAAATCCCAATACCAAGAGGTGGGATTATTTGTGGAAGCATCGGTAAAGTGTACAGTCGGGTCACCGATGGTGTCGAAAGTAAAATCGGAAACGGGAGCGGCATAGCCGGTGATGGTTACGTTTTTGCAAACGGAATCGTTACCCACGGCATTGGTTGCCAACAGGCACACATTGAAAACACCGTTATGGGCGAAAGTATGAGTGGTGTTTTGTGTGGTATCGAAGGGAGAGCCGTCGCCGAAATTCCAACGGTAGCCTGTGGCATTGGAAGAAGTGTTGGTAAAGCTCACAAGCGGGTCGGAGGATGCGTCGAAAGTGAAATTCGCCGTGGGAGCAATGGCTTGCCCCGTAGTCACAACGCGGAAATGAAAGTCGGAAGTCCCTGAAGAGCCTTGAGTGAGTGTCCAGCCTGATGTGCCTAACTTATACGAGCGCGAAACGGTGCTAGGCTGAGTTATGGTAGCCCAAGCCCCGCCCGAAGGCACGGTATAGCCTATAAAAACATCACCCGTTAAATTGGAAAGCGAAGAGCTGTAAGCCCTTAAATCCACAATGGTCATGGGACTCGTGTTCTGAAGTGTGGCGGCGGGAAATACTTTCACGGGCGTCATCAAATCGGTGCCCGGCAAGCCGTTGGAGGCTGCCCACACATGTACCAAAATACTGTCGTTGGGACGGTTAACATCGGTGTAATTTCTGATAAGCACGGCCGCTATGGTTGTGGGGCCGGCAAGTGTCATACGCATGGCTGCCGCCGACGAAGACCCTATGCTGTCAACAAAGTCAACCTGTCCGTTGTCGTAATAAATATGTTTTCCCGCAATGTAATTGTAAGTAGCCGTGGCAATGGGATTTCCGCTTGTGGTTGAGTCTTTGGCATAAATATGATAATCAACCGAGGCCCCGGCTTGTTGCTGCGGAATAAGAAAATAATAATTGTTGCCAACCACTGAGGAGGCCGTTATGGTGTCGTTGGCACCGCCGTCAACAGAATATACACAAATAGCCTG
>CAZPGC010000004.1:29546-49011 GCA_964585875.1 uncultured Prolixibacteraceae bacterium
GCCGCCGTTTCCCGACACCTGAAGGTACATGTAATCAAAACCTCCTTCGATGTTGTAAATAGCCCAGAACGAGAGAGTTGCCGACAAAGCCGTGCTGAGATTCACGCCGGTTGACATGGTGGCATACGAAGTCTCATTGTTCGTGTAGTTCCCCGTAGGGCTCTCGGTAAGGGCGTGCGAAGAGGAATGGTAGTGACTTGTGGCCAAGCCCCAATAATTTGTTAATGTCCAATTGTTTGTTCCCGATTCGAAATTATCGGAAAAGACCGTCGTTTGTGCAAACGACATAAAGGCAATGAATAACAATGCCGTCGAAAAATAAACTTTCTTCATGCTTATGGAATTTTAGTGTTTGTTAAGCGTAAAATTAGTTAAAAAATCCCGACTTACGATTATTTTTTTGAAAAAATTGTTTTTTAGAATTTGTCAAAAAACTGACTAAAAGCCTTTAACATTCTGATTATCCGACTTTTTTTCCTCATCGGTTTTGGAAACGCCGGCAGAGATAACGAATTTTAGAGTCTCTTGCGGCTTGGAATTCAAGGGCTCCACATTTTTTGCGGGGACAATGTACAGAGTGCCCATAAAACTGAAGGGATAAGGCACGTAAACAGAAATCTTATCCTTGGAAATGCCCATATCCGAAAGGTCGGTTTGGGTAATAAACCCTATTTGCTCAAGCTCTAGGTTTTCCGACAGCTTGACGAGTACGGGCTCCGTAAATTTCTTTTTGTTGCCCACAAAAACCGACAACAGGTCTTTTATGGCGTTGTAAATCATCTTTACCAACGGAGTTTTTTCTATGAGCCCCGTAAGATATTTGAATATGGGAGATGAAATAATAAAAGACCCGATAACTCCTACTAATGTTATGACAATCAATAGCGTAAGCAGTCCGAGACCGGGCGTTTTAAAGTCGAAAATCGAGTCGAGTTTTTGGAATATGGCAAACAAAATCATTATGGTAACACCCACGGGGAGGATGTACAACAAACCTTGCCCGAAATATTTAAGAAAACCGTGCCATGCTTCTTTGTGAATTGGTCGTTTCATGAGATAAAATTTAGAGTTTCCCTTGCAAGACAAAGGTATAACTATTTTCCATTACACCTTGTAAATGTCTCAAAGAAAAAAAGGCGACAAAAAATGCCGCCTTCATTATATTTACTTCGCACAATTATTAGTCGCAACCGCCTCCGGCTGCTTCTTTCTTTTTACGTTTGATAACGGGTGCCGGACCCGCACTTTGTTTTTTGGCAACAGCAACCACTTTTTTATCGGAAGGCTTGTTGCCCTTCACCAAAGGATAGTCTTTCACCTTTTCAGAGGCCACGTAAGGATGCCATCCGTAGGTCTTCACCTTGCTGAACATTATTCCGTTCATGCCTTTGTCGATAACATAAGCGTCGTAGCCCAAAATTCTTAAGAAACCCGTTACGGCAGCGGCATGCTGACCGGTATAGCAGTAAACGGCTATCTTTTTATCTGTAGGCAAAGTGGTAAGCTCAGCGTCGAGTTTAAGGCTCTTTTTGGGAGTATATTGAACTGCTCCCGGCAAGTGAGCGACATCATATTTTGCTTTGGGAAGATATGCCACAATGTAATAATCGCCGGCATTTTTCATAACATCGTCAACGGTAACAATAAAATTGTCGCCGATGACTTTTTGCGCTCTTTCCTTAAGCATTAGGCCCGCAAAATCCTGTTTTACTTTCAGTTGCGGCAACTTGCCTTTGGGTGCTTTCTCAAAGGCTTTGTCGGTAACCTTGGAAGCATAGGCACTGCTGACGCCGTCGGTCCAATAGTGGGTAAACACTTTGTTCCACGAGGCCATACCTTCTTTCAAAGGGAAGGCATTATAGCCCGCTGCTCTCAGCACCGAAGCCACATAGGAGGAGTTGATTCCGGTATTGCCGGCAATTACCACCTTGTCGTACTGGCCTGCACCTTTTTTCTCAAGATAGGCGAAAATTTTATTCACATCCACCCTTACTGCTCCGTTGATGTGTCCGGCAACATAGTCGGCACTGTCTCTTATGTCGATGACAAGATAGTCCTTGCCGTTGTAGAACACATCGTCATTGGGCAAAAGGTAGGGGGCGTTTTTTTGATTGATATAATCGCCGCCACGCTCCATAAACTTCAAAACAGCCTCGGAAGCAGAAGAATACGATGGCGTTTGCAGTTGCAGCTTGTCAACAACCTTATGACCACCGACACCGCAACCGGTGAAAAAAACCAGCAGGGTGAGTATTACGCTTAAATATTTGAATTTATTCATCGTCTTTAGATTTTTCATGTTAAAATAAAACACTAATCACAACCACCGCCGGCAGCTTCTTTTTTCTTACGTTTTATGGGAGCTGCAGGTTTTGCCGCGCTGCTTTTGGCAGCACCTGTTGCGGCACCTGCTGTCTCGGCAACAACTTTGGCGTAGTCATACAAGGCCTTCCCCTTGTCGTAAGGCTGGGCGTAAATGGAGTATGAGTCCAAAATGTTGTTTTTAATGTAGTCGTAATCACCTTTGGAAACATAGAAGTTATTGAACCCCACCTGTTTAAGCAAGGAAGAGGCGATTATCACCTGATCGCGTTTTGCTCCGTAGATGATGTTTATTTTCTTCGCGTCCATCAGCGTATTGCAGTTTTCGGTATTCATCAATTTACCGAGCGGAATATTTATGGCGCCGGCAATATGACCGTCGTCGTATTCACCCGGGGAGCGCAAATCCACAAACTGATACGGTGCGCCGTCTTTGTAGTCATAAATCAAAGTGGCAAGCACCTCGGGAGCAATCACGTCCTTATCGATAATACCCGTCTTGAGAGCTTGCGCCGGTTGAAGCTCGTATTTGGCGTTGCTGGGACCCTTATTGCAAGAATAAAGAGCCGACAGAGCCATTACCGTTATTATTAAAATAATCTTTCTCATAGCTTTTGATTTTTAATCGCAACCACCGCCGGCTGCTTCTTTTTTCTTACGTTTTATGGGAGCTGCGGGTTTTGCGGCTCCTGCATTATCACTTGCTACGGCTCCCGAGCCGCCTCCGAAGAAAATGGATGCACCTTTACGGAAACGATATTGCTTAAAGGCTGCTTCCTTGTCGGTTTCGGCAGGAGCTTTAGGTCTCAGAATAGTTTCCACCCAGCGATTTAAACCACCGTCGAGAAACTTGTTGTTTTTGTATCCCACACGACGGCAAACAAGCCAGGCCAAAGCCGCTTTCTCACTGCCGTCGGAATAAAATACATTAGTCATAACATCCTGATTTACAACGTCTGTATAATCTTTGTCCAGGAGTTTTTCCAGAGGAATGTTTATTGCCCCGGGCAAGCTGAATTTGTTGTATTCTTCAGGCGACCTCACATCAATCAGTTGGATGGACGGGTCTTTCATCATCAGCAGTTTTGCCAAATCGTCGGTGGAAATTTCCCTGTCGGCTTTAACCGCCGCACGGGTTAGTTTGTAGGGGCATATCTCCTTGTCGTAAACGGGAGTTTTGCCTGCCAGCGCCAACCACAGGGCGGCCACAAGCAGTACGGCCATAAATGTTATTTCGCTCTTTTTCATGGTTGACAATTATTAAAGTTTGTAATCTTCTTTGTGTTTAGCTTCAACACGAGCCTGAATCTTTGTAACAACGGCGAAAGAGACAATGGCAACGATGACCATTATCAGAATGAAAACGCCGTCGGAAAGCCCGAGCCAGTGCGCGATATTCGTTTTGCCCATGGCTCCCGAATTTCGCAATCCCGCCCACAGGCTGTCGTAGGTAAAGGCATAGCCAATGATGCCGAGGAATACTCCGCCGACGAAGACCATACCGTCGATTTTACCTGTGGAGGCGGCACACATTGAGGTGCCGGGGCAAAAACCGCCGATGACGAAACCGAAGGCCATGATGATGCCGGCTATCAAAGTCGGAATCCAGAAGGTCTTGGGGTAAAAAGTTAGGTTGATATCAATCAGGTTGTACCTGTCGAGCAGGAAAAGTCCAACGGCAGCCGTCAAGGCGGCGGTGAAGAAAACTTTCAACACCACAAAATCATAACCGTAGAACACTCCCGCAAGTTTGCGTGTGTTGGTAAATCCACCGGCTTCGAGGCCCCAACCGAAAAGGATTCCTATGAAAAATCCTATTATCATGTTCAGCTCTTCACCGATGACTCCTTGTGTTAAAAAAGGTCCCATATCTTTTTGATTTTTATTGTTTTAAATCCATAATTTTCTAAAAAACCAAGCAATGGCATAACCGCCGCCGAATACGGCAATCAGTCCTATGTAGCCCGATAACGAGTTGACGGCCATTCCCGACATAATAAGTCCGGAAGTACAACCGCGTCCCAGCTGCGTGCCCACACCCCAAAGAATACCGCCTATCAAGGCGGCAATAAGGCGCGTTTTGTTGGTAATCTTCGGCGACTTGCCGATGGTGAGTTTCATACGTCCGGCAACGGAGGCCGAAATAATACCACCAACCATCACACCCAACATCTCGAAAACGAGCCAGGTCTTCAAAGGACGACTTTCGGGGCCCTTCACCCTCGATTTGAAATAGGTGGCATTTTGCGCATATTCGGGAGCTACGGCATTGGTAGCCGAAATAACCACACTCTTAAAGGCTCCCGATGAACCCAAACCCTCTGCCGATGTCAGGTATGCCAAAATCATGGCCACACCTATGATGAAACCGGCAAGATAAGGATTCATATATTTTTTACTTCTATCGCTCATCTCTTTATGTTTTTTAAATTATATGATAACTGGAAAATTGTCCTGCGTTCACCATTATGAAACGGAAGATAAGACCGCCGGCGAGAACAAGAAATGCCGGAATCCACACCGGAACTTTCACGCCGCTGAGCTCCATAATTTCCAATATTGCGGGAAATACCAAGCCCAGACCTACCACCGACACCCAGAAAAAGGCCGTGTATGGTCCGCCGAGGAATAACAGAGCTGCTTCAACCTGCGCCACGCTGCCGGCTTTCATACCCATAAACATGTGGACGATGAAGAAAATCTCAACGGCAATAAGGAATAAATCCACCTGCGAAAATAATTTAATCTCGTGGTGGTCGTTTGAAAGCCATATCAACAGGGCTGCTCCGGTAGATATTCCCGAAGTGAGGAACAATGGGCCTAAAATAGCCGTATTCCACAAGGGACGGGCGTTGAATGCCGACAAAAGGATACCGGTATAAACGCCGAGGATAATTGCCAGATAGATAGTCAGATAGGCAATAAGTTTCTGATATCTTGTGAACACACGAAATATCCAACGCACTATCACTATGCCTCTTATAAAATCGTTAACCCATCTGAAAAGGCCGAGGAGCCTGCAATTCGGATTGCGATTTTCGAGGTACTCTATGGTGTCGGGCAGGTAGTGCAAGGGCCAAACTATGGCCGGTATCAAAATAATTGTCAGCGTCCATGCTCCCCACGACATTGGTGACTCCATGCGTACGTGCAGGAGCAGTTGCCAGAAGTAGAGTTTATGATGAAGGTCGAATACCAACAAAATCAAACCGATGATGATGATAACCGGGGCAATAATGGGTGCAACCTTCACGGTCATGGGCATTTTATCAGCCTTGCCTCTTAGGAAAAAATAATTGGCAAAGAAAATAAGACCGGCTGCCAGTCCTCCGAAAAACAGATAAAGGGATATGGCGCTTCCCCAAAGCTCCAAATGAGGGGCTATCTCGGGGATATGTTTACCGCTTACTAAAAGTTGTTCATTCATAATTCAAAAATTTTTAACGGTTATTTAAGGAAATACAACTGCGGCTTTGTTCCGGCTTCGGGAGCCAAAACGTACCAGTCTCTTTCTTTTAAAACTTTAGAAACGGGGCTGTCGGCATCGTCGAGGTCGCCGAAGATAAGACAGTCGGTGGGGCAAACAGCCACACAGGCAGGGTCTTGACCGGCAAAAACGCGATGGTCGCAGAAAGTACATTTATCGACATAGCCGTCGGGGTGGAAATAGCGTGCCTCATAAGGGCAGGCTTCGATGCAAGCGCCACAACCGATACATTCGTCGTGGGTAACTTTTACAATGCCTCCCTCGATAACGTGGCTTGCTCCGGTGGGGCAGGTACGCACACAAGGGGTGTTGTCGCAGTGATGACAACGCTCGCTTTGAAAGTGCATTTGTACGGTTTGGGGATATGTTCCCTTTACCGATTCAACAATCCAATCGCGGCAGTATCCCAACGGAACATTGTTTTCCGTTTGACAAGCCACTACACAATCGGCGCATCCTACGCACCGTTTTGTGTCCATTGCCATTGCAAATCTCATGATTCAACCTCCTCTTTTTTAGGTTCGGGTGCCTCCGTCAGGAAAGTAACGAAGTTGGCACGCATGCCCGTACCTCCCATTACGGGGTCTATTTTTACATTTGTTATCAATTGTGAATCGTTGATTCCTTTGCCGAAGGCACGGCTCAGGAATTTGCTTGTATGGCCGAAGCCGTGAGCCACATATACCGAATCGGGACGTATGCGCTCGGTAAGCCTTACCTCTATTGGAAAATTGGAAACCACGCCGTCCTGATTTTTCAACCATACTTTGTCTCCGTTTTCCAAACCCCATATTTTGCCCACACGCGGGTTTACCCACATTTTGTTGCTGTCTCTCAAGTCGTAGAGATAAGGATTGTTTTGCGTACGCCCGAAGGTGTGCATAGGCACACGCCCGTATATAAGATGATAGAAACCGGGCTGCGGTTCTTCGTTGGGCGTATATTTGGGCATTGGGTCGTAACCCATTGCGGCAAAGTCGGTTGAGTAAAGCTCTATCTTGCCGGTATTGGTGTTAAATTCAAAATCTTCGCCCGGTAACAGATAGATGGGCTCGTCAGACTCGAAGGTCTTAACGCCGACTTTACGCATCTCTTCGATGGAAGTGCCCACCTGCTTGAGCTGCCATGCCAAGACTTCTTCAAGGGTTTTCCAGGGGTAATATTTCTCCAAACCGAGTTTCAATCCCAGTTCACGGGCAATCCACCACGATGGTTTGGAGTCTCCTTTGGGTTCTACGGCAGGTTCGCGATAAGCTATTTGTGCCACCCTGTTTTTGCCGCCTCGCATGTAATCGTGACGTTCGAGATAGGTACATTCGGGCAAGACCACATCGGCATAACCCGTCATCTCCATAGGCATGGTATCGACCACCACTATAAGCTCCTGATTATCCATAGCTTTCATAAGCTTCTCCCTGTCGGGGATGGAGTTGATAAAGGAAGTTCCGGCAATAAACCAGCCCTTTATTTGGTGTTTGGGATCGTAGTCGGGCATTGAGGCATCCACCAAAACATTGGTAACACCCACGGCGGCACCTTTGTATTTTTCTTTGGTGATTTCAGCCCAACCCCACTCGGGCTCCGGAAACGGAGGAACGGGATATTTGGGTAATTTCTTTTTTACACCCATGTAAATACCGCCGCGATTGCCGTAGGCACCCAACAGGGCATTGACAATAGCCATAGCTCTTTCGCGCTGTGTATCATCGCCGTACCATGTTGTATGACGTCCGGGATGAATCACCGAGGCGGGAGCTGCTTTGGCCATTTCATAGGCTGATTCTCTAATCAAATTGGCGTCAACCGTGGTGATTGAAGAAGCCCACTCAGGGGTGAAATTACGAACATGCTCTTTCAAAAGGTCGAAGCCGTAAGCGTATTTGTCAACGTACTCCTTATTATATATGCCCTCATAAATAAGCACGTGCATCCATGCCAGCAACAAAGCGATATCGGTGCCTGGTTTAACGGGCAACCAATACTTGGCTTTGGCGGCAATGGTGGAAAGCCTCGGGTCAACAACAATGATGGAAGCACCTTTGTTAACAGCCTCCGAAACTTCCTGCACATAGGAGTTGTGCATATTTTCGCCCACATGATTGCCGATGAATGTTATGCATTTTGAATTTTGCATATCGGCAGGCTCGGGCGAGCCGACTCCGCTGCCGAAAGTGGCGAAGAAACCGGCCTCACGCGGCCCTGCACATTGTGCATAAGCAGGTTCGGCGTGGTTTTCGTTGCCCCAAGCTTTGAAGAGATACTCGTAATGATAAGCGGGAGAGCCGTGAATGAAAAGAGCCATGTGTTCCTTGCCGTATTTTTTCTCGATGTTTTTCATCTTTTTGGCAATAAAATCCAAGGCTTCATCCCACTCAACCACTTCAAACTCTTTGTCTTCCTTGTTTCTGCGAATTCTGGGCTTCAGCAAACGGTTTTCGTCGTAGTACATCCCCAAACCGCCGGTGCCGCGTGGACAAAGTTTTCCGCGGGCATGCTGATCTTCGGAGTTTCCAATCAGCTTTTTAATGTTGCCCTCCTTGTCTTTGTAAACCCAAGCAGCACATTTCCAGAAACATACCTCGCAGTAGGTAGGAGTGCGCGTCAAATCGCTGTCGGCTGTTTCGTTCCCTTGCGAGAGCTTCTTTTCCGCAGCTTTCTGAACCGACCCCAGCACCGATCCGGCAACAACGGCTCCTGCCGTCGTCATTCCGGAAATCTTTATAAACTGTCTTCTGGTCGTTTTCATAAACGTGTAATTATTATGTTTCAAAATGTTAAATCAAAAATGAATTGCGCAAATATAAAGTGATTTATAGGCTGTTAGCTATTTAGACAAACAAGCAAAATTGATGATTTATCACTCTGATTAACAGATAATTATAAATAACAAACCAAAAGTAAAACAAACTTAACAAGTTGTTACTCAGCTTTTTAACGTATTATTTAGAATAAATTAAAATTTAACTAAATTGTTATTTTTATTAGAATTATATGAGCTATATCATAAAAAAAATATTGGAAACCGAATAAGGCATAAAACAAGCGGAAAATCGGGGTTGGGAGTGCTCGAATTGAATGAATTTTTAAGTAGCCGCAAATCAATCGGAAGTATTACACGTTCACGAAGGATTTTTATGCTATTAATTCGTGCATTAGTGGTAACTTTTTAACGCTAACGGCTTGCAGCTATTTTTCTCTCCGGCCTAAAATAGCATTTGCCACAAAGCGCGGCTGTCCCGGAAGAGCGTAGTTATTCTTCTCATAATCAATATTATATGGCGATACGTTTACGGCTTTACCATGGACTACAAGAGTGGCGCTGCCGCCCGGGTCAAAGCCCATGGCTTTGTCGGCACCATATTTCAACAAAATATCCATCATGTCGATATGTGTGGCTCCCACCGACTCGCGGATACGCCCGTTTACCACCAAAACCATCAATTCCCCCGAATTGTTGATTCCCACTGCAATCTTTGGCCCTCGCATATCGGTATAATCGAGTCGTGCTGCCTGCGTCCTTATGGAAAAATCCGTCTTCCATCCTTCGGCTTCCATATTCAGTATTCCTTTTCCCTTGTCGATAAGCAAGGGGCCGGCTTCGATGGCATAGTCGAGCTCTTCCCACGAAAGGCCGTCCGAATCATTAATTTTAATTTCTATCTCGCTTTCTATTTGGGCAAAGGCTTCGTCGAAAAGAGCGGCGGGTATCGATAGGGTCAAACCCACGGGTATCAGCTTTACCATCTCGCCCTTTGAGGTGCGAATGACTTCCTTAACCACATTTCCCGCCAGCCTTACTATCACATTGCCGTCGCCCGGAATCTCCTCGTTTTCAAGCATTAAATCGTAGTAGCAAGCTTCCGTTTTGCTATGACTGTTGTAATTGCGCGCCTCAAAATCGAGCTCTTTACCGTCGCTGATTATTTTAAAACCCTTTTGAATATTGACCCTCCGGATGTCTATCCTACCGTCTTTGTAAATCAATATTGCCGGTTTGTTAAACAAAGGAGCCGATTTTATTTTGCCTTCCATAATCAACAAACCCAAAGGAGAGCCGATATAATTTTCGGGAAGACCTAGCTTGCCCACAAGTTCGGGATTAAGAATATAACCGCCGTTCCATGCCAAGTCAACGCGTTCTCCCGTTTCGTAAACATAGTCTTCTATTATTGAAGTGACGGGTTTGGGCACCTCGCCCGCCAAACGTGCCACGAACTTCCACTTTTCATTCTTTCCGTTAAACACAATTTTGGCCATCACTCCGTTCCACGGCAAACCGTCGGCATAAACGCCGCTGACATAGCGATAAATGGATTTATTATCGTTGCCGGAACCCGATATTTCTTTGCGTATGTTGTTGAGCAACAGCCTTAAAGGCGTGCCGTTCTCTTCGGCATCTTCGGTAAGCTTTTGCAACAGTTGCTGCCTGCCAAAGTGCTTTTCAAGGTCGGTAAAATCGGATTTTTTAATGATTTTAGAGAAATCGGAAGCACGTTGTACCGGTGCCGGATATGCCAGTGTTGTGCGCACTCCGGCAGGAATATATTGCACGAAACCTTCACCGACATCAATACCCAATATATTGGCTGACAGCTCATTAGTTGCTTTGCCGATGTGAAAACGTTCCATATTTATTAAATCGCTCATCATGGCCGCATCTTCGCCCATAGCCACCATAAACCCGTTTTCGCTTCTAATTTTCTCCAGTTTTTCAAGAGCCTCACCGCCCATTTGATACAGGTGTAAGCCAACACAGCTTTGTTTTGTTTCTATAATTTCAAAAACACCGTGCTTGTAAAGAAGTTTCAATTCGTAATCTGCCGTGATTTCCAAAAATTGCCTTAAATCTTCGGCACAGAAATATCTTCCGGGACGAAATTCGTTTATGAAAATGTAAATACGACTCAGGTTATCAAGGTTTTTCGTCAACAAAGACTCCGACAGTTCCTCCTCTATGCGTAAGCCCAACTGAGCACGAATGGGCTGCAGAACGAAAAATTCCATTTCGTACATCAGATATTCTCCGGGAAAAAAGGCTATGGGCCGCCGCTCCTTTAAGGATTCGGCAAGCAAATCGCGGTCGTCGATTCCCAACTCTTCGCTGTTGGCCAGTTGAATATATGCCAATTTCCAATCGACGAAAAAATGCGGAGAATGGCTGAAATAGGCAGGTTTTCTGATGTTGAAAAGCTCTTTGAAGATGATATTTACAAGGCCAGTAACTTCCTGAAAGGTAAAGTCTTGGTAAGGGTAATAGCGCTTGTTGCGATGGCGATAATTCAAAGCATGGTCATGACGTACGGCCACCTCTCCTTCGTGATAACGGAAGATGTTGTCCATCAAGTTGTAAAAAAGATGTTCCTTTTCAAGAGTCCATTCGGCATTGTCTTTAAATTGATCAACAAATTTTCTAGTGAAATCGAATAACATACCTCTAAACATCTGTTCTTCGACGCGGAAAAAGCTGGGGTCGATGAGCGACTTGAGCATTATCATAAAGGCCATACGCCCGTAACCCGGCAGGTAATGCCTGTTGCCGGTGCGAAGCAGATTTTTTGCCGCCGCCGGTTTTTGGGTACATTTTTTCCGGTAAGAATGCAAGTACCTCGCAATGTTGTTCATCGATTCGCTGTTGTCTTGCAACTGAAAATGCAACTTTCTGATAATACTCAAAATATTCGACGACAGGGTTTCGTAGCTGTATCTTTTGTTGATGACCATGCGGTTTTTCATCAAAATCTCTTCTTTTTCCTGAGGATAAAACAGAAACTCGTGAATTTCTTTTATCAAAGAATCCGGCAGGAAGTAGTCCTTGAAACTGAGCACTTTAAGCTTCTCGCTGTCGGAAAGATACTCGCCAATCACCTCTTTAAAAACCTCTTTCGGCTCAAACTCGTTGCACACCAAAGGCACGCCTGTGGAGCACGACTCGATGATGGGCAATCCGCGCCCTTCGGTTTCGGAAGGCAGCATAATTAGTGATGCCGCATTGTAGAGGTCGGGTATTGTCAACGAATATTCATAGCGCTCTTTGAATCTTTTCTTGTCGAATTCGCTGAAAAGAAAACCGAGGAAAACCCTGTCGGTAAATTGAACAGGCAGAGTTTCTATAAAGAAAGCAAAGGAGCGTATTACTTTCAGGAAATAGTTGTACTGCCCCGCAGGAATATGTCCCGTTATCAACAAGGTGATGGTGAGGTCGGGATTGTTAATGAATTTTTCGGCGAAGTCTTTGTAGTGAAACAGCTTGTCTATTATCTTGAAATTGAATTCGATACGTTTTCTCTTAATGATTCTTGTGGGCTGAAGCAAGATGATGTTGTTGTTTACAAAATCGAACTTGTCTGTCCAGCGCGAGCCCAACAAAAAGGGGTCGAAATCGAGTTCGTAAGGATTTAGAATTTGTTTTTCGATAAAATCGTCAACGGAATAAACATAGCAATGGTCACGATAGTTTGAAAGAATATCTTTCAGTTTCACCTTGGTGTTTATGCTGTGGCGTTTGGTGAAAGCGGTAAATTCGTTGGTATTAATGGCCGTATTTATTTCACACACATTGGCGGGGTTATGTCCGTTGATTTCGATAACATGTTGCGACTGCTGCTTGTTGATGTTTACGGTCATCCAAGAGCGTGATTCCCATGGCATTATCAGCTCTATAATGGAAAACACCTCGCCAATATGAGCATTTTTGAAAAAGAAATCGCGCGGTCCCGGAGCCAAGCCTTTCTCCTTAATTTCTATTTCTTTATGACCACCTTCCCAGTAAAAGTCGTGACAATTGTTGATTACCGGAATTCCCATCAATTCCGAAACGAGCACCTCGGCAAGAGCCAAAGAAAGGTTGCCCGGATTTGAATGAACATTAACAGAGTAGATGAGCTTTATTTCATTGTCCTCCAAGTACTTACCAAGGCTGTCACAAATCTCGAGGGTCTCTTTCCAGAATTTGAAAATCAGCTCGTTGTATTCTTTGCTGCCGCGATTCATCTTCACGAAGAAAAAATCGCGATACAGCGACCATTTGTCAAATCCGTTGATTTGGGGAAACACTTGCGTTTTGATGTTTTGAGGTAAAAGTTCATAAGCAAGAGCTTTTATCTCGCCCGAGATGTAATGTATTTTCATCCGGGGAAACAGATTCTTCAAGGATTGGGCATATTTGTTAATCTCCACCGAAACGCCGTCGTTGGCATAATAAAAGGTAACGAAAGCCATGTTTCCCTCGTTCAACAACTTACGATAATCATCGAAAGATTGCGGAGCCTTAACCGTAGGCACCTCTTTATTTTCCCTTAAAAAATCGAGATAGAGCCCCAGGTCAAACCACGTGTTTACCTTACGGGCTCTCAACTCCTGCATCATTTCGCCGTGTGTCATATCTTACTCTTCTTTGGTGAGTTTTCGGTATTGTTTACAAACTCAATGTGTTTTTCAAACGTTTTCTGTAATCGTCGAGCGACAGTTTGAGCAACTGATTCAATTTGTCGGTAAGTGCCTCATAGGAGAAATACTTTTTGCCAAGTTCGAAATTGAAATCCGCTATTTCCTTTTGGCGTTTTTTATCTGCCAACACCGCCGCTATTTCATCGACTTTCTCCTGTGTCAACTCGTTGTTTTCGAGCATAACAACGTCGAAACCAAGACTGCCAATATCAGGCCAAAATACAGGTTTATAGTTGTTTACAAAGATAGGTTTGCGTGCCAAGACCGCTTCGACAAAGGCATTGCCAAAACCCTCGTAGGTGCTGAAATAGGTACAGGCATCGGCTTGAGCGTAAATGTCGCCCAGAGTGTATTTGCGTTCAACGGTATCCGACTCGCCAAAGTTTTCCTGCAGGAATTTGGCGGCAAAGATTATCTGGTTTTCAAGGCCGCATTCCTTGATTTTTTGTGCCAAAAAGCGGCTGTATTCACCGTCGTTATCGTCGTTGTAATTGCCTGTAATTACAAGTTTTACCTTCGGGTTTTTCAACTTGTTCACCAGCTCAATGGCCACCTCTATTCCTTTGCGCCGCACAATGCGTGTTACCTGAGCCAGCATAATGTCGTCTTCGGCAATGCCGAGGTCTTCACGCAGGTGCTCGTTGGAAGGACCTTTTACGGCGAACTCCACCTCGAAATCCATCACGTTGGGAACCACAATGGAGTCGTAGCCGAATTTTTCTTTCAAATCTTTTTGTGCATTTTTGTTGATGACGGCACGGCGTATATTGTCATATTTCAGAGGAAAAGTTTCGGCAATAATCCTGTTAACCTGCCTGTGCCTGCTGAGGTAACGAGTCCCCCTTTCCCACGCAAAATCATGGTCGTGGGTTATCACTTTCAGGCCTATGTGTTGAACGGCTTTACGAATGCCCATACCCATGGAAAGGTGCGAAGGCAGTGCCGAAGCATTTTCCGAAATAAGTAAATCTATGCGGTTTCCGATGGCCCACCACACAATTTCTTTAGCAATCATATCAGAGGTTTTCTCCAATTGGTCGATAAGCGGTTTGGGGTCAACATCGGGGTGATAAAAAGCTTTGGACTGCTCGTAAAGGCACTCGGGACTGAAGAAAGAAAGCACGGGCAACACGGTTTCGTATTTTTTATCCTGCTCGCGCATTTCCACCTGACCCGTTAACACAAACACTTCGTGACCCATACGCCACAACACTTCAATCCATTTTTCCGTTTCAAGAGCCACACCGTCGAGGCCGCCGATGCGCCCGATAATTATTCCTATTCTCATAACTATTTGAATTTTGAATTTACCTTGGCCAAATTTATAAACAAAAGATGACTAAAGGCAAGCCCGAAAGAATTTTATTTTAGGCTTGATTTTGTTATGTCAAGATTAGTAATTTTGAAGCCTGTAATTTTTTAAAACCGAAGACATGAGTAAAATATATGACCTTGAGTACCTTAGCGAAGTGTCGGGAGGTGACCCCGATTTTGAAAAGGAATTAATGGAGACCTTCATAGAGCAAGCCCCCCGATTTATGGAAAGGCTTACGGAGTTACTCGACGATAAAAAATATCCGGAGATGACGCCCGTGGCACACAAATTTAAATCGTCGCTAACGGTTTTCGGCATGTATCCCATATACGAAAAGGTATTGAAAATAGAAACCGATACCCGCTCGGGAAACGATATTGAAAGTCTTCCGGCTTTGCTCGACGAAGTAAAAAAAATGGTGGAAGAAGCCATAAACGGCCTCAAAGAAGAGTTGGAGACGCGGTAAAAAGCCTCATTTACACCTTATTATATATAAGCACCTTGTTTTTATCATAAATACGAAAGCCGCCATCGGAGGAAAAGCCTTTTTTTAAAAGCCGCTTCCAGGCGCAAAACATAGCGTGCGAGAGCCGGGCATTCTATTATTTGCTTATTTTGAGCCCCTTAAAAGCAAAAAAATCAAAAAAAAATTTTTTTGAAAAAAAATAATTTTATCTTTGCAAACCTAAATTTTGTAAATATTAATTTTAAAATCAAAGAGATATGACAAAAGCAGAAATCGTAGCTGACATAGCTAACAAAACAGGAGTTGAAAAAATAGCTGTTCAATCAGTTGTTGAAACAATGATGGAAACCATCAAAAACGCAATGGTAAATGGCGAAAACGTTTATTTGCGTGGCTTTGGTAGTTTTATTATCAAAGAAAGAGCTGAAAAAACAGGAAGAAATATTTCCAAAAATACTACCATCGTTATTCCCGCTCACAAGATTCCGGCATTCAAACCCGCAAAATCTTTTGTGAACGAAGTTAAAAATAACCTCAAGTAACAAATAAATTTTCGACTATGCCTAGCGGAAAAAAGAGAAAAAGACACAAGATGGCTACTCACAAGCGCAAAAAAAGATTGCGTAAAAACAGACATAAGAAGAAATAAGTAGCCTCTTTTCGAAAAAGAACAAAACGCGGAGATTACCCCACAGGCGGTTTTCTCCGTGTTTTTCATCAAAACTCCTTCCTTTTTTGAAATAACGCCGGTTTAACCGGTTTTTTGTTTACTTAAATTTATAATCGTGAATAAGGATTTTATCATTGATGTAAATTCCGAAAACGTGTCTATTGCCTTAACGGAAGACAAGATGCTTACGGAATTGCATAAAGAAAAGCACGATAATAAATTTAGTGTAGGCGATATTTATCTGGGGAAAGTAAAAAAGATTATCCCGGGTCTCAACGCGGCTTTCGTCGATGTTGGACATCCCAAAGAAGCTTTTTTACACTATCTCGATTTGGGACCTCAGATTCGTTCTTTGAATAAATACGTAAAGCTGGCTTCATCAGCCAAAGGAAAAAGAATCCCGATGGAGAAATTCCGTTGCGAGAAAGATATCGACAAATCGGGAAAAATGTCGGAGGTTTTATCTGTAAATCAGCCTGTTCTGGTTCAGATTGCCAAAGAGCCCATAAGCTCGAAAGGCCCCAGAATAACGTCCGAGATTTCTTTTCCGGGACGTTATATCGTCTTGATGCCTTTTTCCAACCGTATTACCGTTTCGCAAAAAATAAAAGATTATGACGAGCGCACCAGACTTAAAAGACTGGTGAAAAGCATACGTCCCGAAAATTTCGGCATCATTGTTCGTACCAATGCCGAAAACAAAAAAGTGGCCGATTTGCTCAAAGACCTCAACAATCTTTTATCAAAATGGAACAGTATTTTCGATAAGCTTCCCTCGCTTTCCCCTCCCGCCAATGTGTTCAGGGAGATGGACCGCACCTCCACCATCTTGCGCGATGTGCTCAACGAGTCATTCAACAGCATTGTGGTTAACGACAGGGATATGTACGACGACCTGAAAAACTATATCAGGTCCATGGACTCGTCCAAGGTTGACCTTGTGAAGCTCTATAAAGGAAAGACTCCGATTTTCGACCATTACGGAATTACCAAACAGATAAAAAGCCTTTTCGGCAAAAAGGTCAATATGGAATCGGGAGCCTATCTTATAATAGAACACACTGAGGCAATGCACGTTATAGATGTTAACAGCGGCCACAGACTTAAAAAGGACTCCAACCAGGAAGCATCGGCTTTACAAACAAATTTGGTTTCGGCAAAAGAAATTGCCCGACAACTGAAACTCCGCGATATGGGTGGCATTATCGTCATCGACTTTATCGACATGGTAAATAAGGAAAACCGAAGACTCCTTTATGAAAAAATGAAGGAAGCCATGAAAACCGATAGAGCGAAACATTCGATACTCCCGCCTTCAAAATTCGGCCTTATCCAAATTACCCGACAAAGGGTAAGACCCGAAATGGAAATTCAGATTATGGAGCAATGCCCTGTTTGCCAAGGTACGGGAGAGGCTAAATCTCCGGTGCTTATTATCGACGAAATTGAAAACAACATCAGATTCCTGGTGCTTGAACAGAACGAAAAGAAACTTACTCTTAACGTTCACCCCTTCATTCATGCTTATCTGACCAAAGGAATTTTCAATTACGTTTGGAAATGGCTTAAAGCCTACAAGACAAAAATCAAGGTGAAGCCCGCTTCATCTTATCATTTTCTTGAGTATCATTTCTTTAACGCTCAGGGTGACGAAATCAAATTCTGACAAAAGAACCAATATCGCATACATTATGTTATTATCGAAAAGGCAAAGCCGGAAAATTCCGACTTTGCCTTTTTTATTTTGGAAATGTATTTGAAAAAGGCCTATCGTTTTCTGAGAATTTTTCCCCAAATAGCATCCGGAAGAAAACCGCATTTTCTTGCACCGGCTCGTCAATGTTTTAATACTTTTGTAATATGAACAGCGGAAAGGAATATTCGAGGCAAGAGGTGTTAAATAAATTGGCGCGTTTTTGCTCATACAGGGAAAGAAGTCGTGCGGAAGTGACGAAAAAACTCTTGAGTTTGGGAGTATCCCGCAATGAGGTCGAAGGATATATTCAATTTCTTGAAGACGAAAACTTTATAAACGAAGAGAGATTTTGTCGCGTGTATGTTCACAGCAAATTATCATACAACAATTGGGGACGACATAAATTATATGCTGGACTGGTAAGCAAAGGAGTAGATAATAAGCTGATTTCTAATTCTTTAAATGAAATTGACGCCGAAGAATACAAGGCTGCTCTCAGGAAGGTACTCGAAAAAAAATCGCACGAAATCTCTTCGCCGGACGAAAATGTAAAAAGAGCGAAATTGATTAAATATGCCCTATCCAAAGGTTTTACATACGAAGAAATAACACAACAATTAAAGAATATAAAATTATGATAACACAAGAAAAATTAAACGACATTAAAGGGAGGATTGAATCCTTAAGGGGGTATCTTTGACGTCGATAGAAAGCGCGTTGAAATAGAAGAGTTGGAGCTGAAAACACAGGCTCCTGAATTCTGGAATGAGCCCGCCGAGGCCGAGAAGCTGCTGAAACATTTACGCAGCGAAAAACAATGGGTGGAAAAATACGACAAACTACGGGGCGAATATGAAGATTTGGAAGTGCTTATGGAGTTTGCCGGCGAGGGAGAAGCGTCGGAAGAAGAAGTTGACGAAGCCTACTCCGCCCTGCTTCAAGAGCTTGAGGCAATGGAGTTTATGCGTATGCTGGGGCGCGAGGAAGACCGCATGGGAGCTATGCTTCAGATAAATCCGGGAGCAGGAGGCACCGAGAGTCAGGATTGGGCTTCGATGCTAATGCGAATGTATCTGCGTTACGGCGAGCGTAAGGGTTACAAGGTTTCCGTTGTTGACGAGCAGGAAGGCGATGTTGCCGGCATAAAGTCGGTCACTCTTGAGATAGACGGCGACTTTGCCTACGGCTACCTTAAATCGGAAACCGGCGTCCACCGCCTTGTGCGCATCAGCCCTTTCGACTCGGCAAAACGGCGCCACACTTCTTTTGCCTCCGTTTACGTCTATCCCATTGTTGACGACAGCATCGAAATAGAAATAAACCCCGCCGACATCTCATGGGACACTTTCCGCTCCAGCGGGCCCGGCGGACAGCATGTCAACAAAACCGAGTCGGCGGTGAGGCTTAAGCACCAACCTTCGGGAATTGTGGTGGAATGCCAGGAAGGACGCTCGCAGCTGAAAAACAGAGAGAAAGCCTTGAAGATGCTCAAATCGCAACTTTATGAATTGGAGATAAGAAAGCAACAGGAGGCACGACAGGAAATAGAAGATTCGAAGCTGAAAATAGAATGGGGCAGCCAAATACGGTCCTATGTCATGCAGCCTTACAAACTGGTAAAAGACCACCGTACGAATTATGAAACATCTAATGTTCAGGCTGTTATGGATGGCGATTTGGATGAATTTATAAAGGCCTACTTGATGATGGCGGCAGGAAAAGCCGAGTAAAGGATTGAGTAACATGCTTTCATTCAAAAAACAATAAAGCCATGTTGTTTTATCAAATATCTTTCTCTTAATTCACCGAAAATCATAACTTTTGGTGAATTAATTTACTAAAAGTTATAACTAGTGGCTATAAGAAAACGCCAATTACTTCGTTACGCTCATGCTGAAATCAAACATTTACAAAAGTAAACTTATTGATATTCAGCATTTCGCAAGCCTCGCACTTGACGTTTTTTATAAGCCACTACGAAAAACATATAGTTTGCTAAGAGACACTAACTAGTAGTGATTTCGCTAAAATCAGAGACGAACAATCGGCAAAATATGCCATGT
>CAZPGC010000005.1:0-12559 GCA_964585875.1 uncultured Prolixibacteraceae bacterium
ATAGCCTTTCCGCCGGCGGTTTATGCCGAGCCCGACGGGCTTTTGGCTTTCGGTGGCGACCTGAATATCGACAGGCTATTAACGGCCTACTCTTCGGGTATCTTTCCGTGGTTTAACCCCGATGACCCTATTTTGTGGTGGTCGCCCGACCCGCGCCCTTTGATTTATCCCGACAGGATGCGTGTCACCAAAAGTTTGAGACGAACCATTGCGAAAGGCAAGTTCGATATTAGTTTCGACACTGATTTTAAAGCCGTTATAGAAAACTGCGCCAAGGTGCCGCGCAAGGGACAAGACGGCACATGGCTTACCGCCGAGATGAAAGAAGCCTATCTGAATCTTCACAAGCACGGCTATTGCCACAGCGTCGAGGCCCGTCTTGACGGCGAGTTGGTCGGCGGGCTTTACGGCGTGGCTCTCGGCAAGGCTTTCTTTGGCGAGTCGATGTTTCACAAGGTCAGCGACGCCTCGAAAGTTGCCTTTTATTATCTCTGTAAAAAGCTGAATGACAAAGAATTTCATTTTATCGACGGGCAGGTAAGCACACCGCATTTGCTCTCTTTGGGAGCGGTGGAGGTAAGCCGCGACCTTTTCCTGAAGAAACTCGGAGAGGCTTTGAAATACCCCACGGAAAGGGATTCTTGGTCGGAAAAAACCTTATAAATCGCCTTTCTCAAAGCGCTTAATTTCAAGCAATCACGGCATATTTTTTTATTTGCCGGCAATTTAATCAGCCACCAATGCACGCATAAAAAAGTTATTTGTGCATTGGTGACTCTTTTTAGTTTTTACGAATTTAGAGTATAAACTTTTTGTTAATTTTGTTGTCAGGTATCATGCTTAAATTTGTTCAATGAATATTATTGAAAAAAATATTGACAAATTAGAAAAACTTTGCGTAAAACACAAAGTTTCAAAGCTTTATGCTTTCGGTTCAGTTTTGAACAATGGCTTTACTTCGGACAGCGATATTGATTTCGTTGTTGCATTTGATGAAATAGATTTAGAAAAATATGCCGATAATTATTTTGATTTCAAGTTTTCATTAGAAGATTTGTTTAACAGAAAAATTGACCTTTTGGAGGAAAAAGCCATAAAAAACCCTTTTTTCAAAAAATCAATAAATAATTCTAAACGACTGATTTATGGATGATGCAATAAAATCTTGGTTGTTTGATATACATTCTGCAATAGTTGAAATAGAGAGTTTTTTCGAGGAAGGGAAAAAGATATTTGCAAACTTTCAAAAAGATGTTAAAACAAAACGTGCAGTTGAACGAAATCTTGAAATAATTGGAGAAGCTATGAAACGCATCCTTGAAAAAGACGGTAATTTTAAACTGACAAATGCACGAAAGATTGTTGATACTCGAAACAGAATTATTCACGGATATGATAGTGTTTCTGATGATGTGATTTGGGGAATAATAATCAATCATCTGCCAAAACTAAAAAAGGAAGTAGTTGATTTGATGAATAAATAGTGCCTCTTTTTAGTTTTTACGAATTTAATCCCGCAACATTCCGCGTTTGAAAAAAAATAATATCTTTGGAAAATAAAAACCGTAATTATGCTTGAAAAATTTATTTACCCGCTGCTTTTTAGCTTGTTTTTGTTGCCTTTGAGCTCTTACGCTCAGGTGGAAGAAGACATTGCTGTTCCGTATTCTCCCGAAGTTGACAGCTCCGTTTTAAAACCCGACACCACTTTTATGTGGCATTACGCCGATTATGACGAAAGCGGATACGCCGGAATAAGCCTAAATAAAGCCTATGAATTTGCAAAGGATAAAAACCTGACTCCCAACGAGATAATTGTCGCGGTTATCGATGCAGGTTGCGATACCGGCCACGTGGATTTGAAGGATAATCTTTGGGTAAATCCCGGAGAAATTCCCGGTAATTTGAAAGACGACGACAACAACGGCTACGTGGACGATGTGCACGGCTGGAATTTTGCCGGAGGCCCTAACAATTATGTCGTTGACGGTGCTCCTTTGGAAATCACAAGGCTTTACAGAAAATACAAAAAAGAATTTAAGAACAAAAGCAAAAAGGATATTCCCGAAGAGAAACGCAAAGAATTTGAACAATGGACGGAGATAAGACCTGAATTTCTAGCGAAAAGAGCTATTTATAAATCTTTGTACGAAAATTACACCGACGCCATCGACTATTACAATCGCTGCGAAAAGATGCTTGCGCACTATCTCAAAAACCCGAACTTTACACCGGAAGACGTTGAATCAATCGAGCCTGTCAGCAAGTCGTTGGAAGCTGCCAAGGAGTTTTATTTGGCACACAACGACATAAACGGCACGGGTATTAAACTGAACGACATGATAGAGCAGCAAGAATATTACGACTCAAAAGCCAATAAGCAATACAACGTTCTTTACGACCCGCGCAAAAAAGTAGGCGACAATCCTGACGACATCAACGATTCACTCTATGGCAACAACGTGATTTTCGTTGGCAAAGGCTCTTCTCACGGCACGGGCGTCAGCGGCATTATAGGCGCCGTGCGCGACAACAACATAGGAATCGACGGCATAGCGCCAAAGGTTAAACTAATGATTGTCAGGGTGGTGCCGGGAGGTGACGAGCGCGATAAGGATGTGGCTCTCGGCATACGCTATGCCGTGAAGATGGGAGCACGCATTATAAATTGCAGCTTCGGCAAAGACTACTCGCCACACAAAGAGTTTGTTGATGATGCCGTGAGGTTTGCAAGAAAAAACGATGTTTTGATAATTCACGCCGCCGGCAACGACAGCCGCGACATCGACAAGGGAAAAAATTATCCCACAAAAAAACTCGACAATCCCGAAGAAACGGCGGAAAACTGGATTGAAGTGGGAGCTTCGAACCGCCACCCCGACGACAGCCTGCTGGCCTCTTTTTCCAACTACGGGATGATTGTTGACATTTTTGCTCCGGGCGTTGACATCTATTCCACCGACAATTATAACAAGTATCGTTCTTCGAGCGGCACAAGCGATGCCTCGCCGGTGGTCAGCGGTGTGGCTGCTTTGGTGCTCAGCTATTTCCCCGACCTCAGTGCCACCGAACTGAAAAATATATTGCTATCCTCCGCAACCGACTATTCAAACCTGAAAGTAAGAGTGCCCGGAAAATATAATAAGAAAAAGAAATTCAAGAAGTTATGCTCCAATCCCAAGGTTGTGAATGCCTATCAAGCTCTGGTAAAAGCCTATGAAGAAAAAGGGGGCTGATAAGTGACAAACACCCCCGACGGAAAAGCACATTTTGTCAATCTACGAAAAAGTCGGCTGCAATGCCGTCGGCAAAAAACATTCCTTTGAAGCTCAAAAGGTATCTTCCTTCTTTGACTTCCATTTGTCCTTGCGCTATTTTACCGGCGGCTTTTTCCGCAAACAAAGTGGAAAACTCCGCGCCGAACACCTTATTTATATAAGTCAAATCAACGCCGCGATTTGTCCTTAGCGAAAGCATCACGTATTCGTTGAATTTATCGTTCAGGCTCAGGTTTTCCTTTTCAAAATAAGGCTTCCCCGTGAAAATATTTTGGCAATAGCTTTTAACGGAGCAGACATTCCACTGCCTCGACTCGAAGTCGAAGGAATGCGCCGAGGGTCCGAGGCCGAGATATTTTTTAAGCCTCCAATAATTGCTGTTGTGTAGCGAATATCGTCCCCCGCGGGCATAATTGCTGATTTCGTAATGCTCAAAGCCGGCTTGCGATAGTCTTTGCGACAAAAGATAAAATTGCCTCGCTCCTTGCTCTTCATCAGGCACAGGATATTTCCCTTTACGAATCATAACCTCGAGAGCGGTCTTTGGCTCTACCGTCAGATGATAAGCCGATATGTGACTGATGTTCAGCTTTGTAACAAGCTCAATTTCTTTGTCCAACAACTCATCGCTTAAGCCCGGAATACCGAAAATAAAGTCGATACCGATGTTGTCGAAACCGGCTGCCACAGCATTTTCTATGGCCGTAAAACTCTGCCTTGCCGAATGCCGCCTGTTTAGTTTACTTAAAATATCATCGTCGAAAGCCTGAGTGCCTATGCTAAGCCTGTTGAAGCCTGCCGATTTTAAAAATACGGCTTTCTCTCTATTCAAATCATCGGGGTTTGCTTCTATCGTAATCTCGGGTTGCTCGCTGATTTTCAGATGTTTATAAATAGCAGAATGTATCTTTTCAAGGTCATTTTCAGGTAACAACGACGGAGTGCCGCCGCCATAATAGATGGACTCAATCTCGTCGCCCGCAAGGTAATCTCTTCGCAATTCCATTTCTTTTACCAGGGCTTCCACAAACTCGTTTTTCCATTTCAAACTCACCGTGCTGTAGAAATTGCAATAGTGGCATTTGCTTTCGCAAAATGGAATATGAATATAAAGTCCTGCCATAGAGCCTATTATATTTGTTATTGAACCAAAAGATTACATCCTCTTATGTCGCTGTTGTCGAAACGACCGAGGATTTCGAAGTCGCCTCCGGGCAGCATTTTACCCAAGTCTTGTGTCGCCACAAAGGAACAGGAATTCAAATTTCCCAAATCAATGACGTTGATGCCGCCGCTTTTTCCTTCCTCAACAAGCGACAAGGGGTCGTTGGTGTCGCGGATTAAAATGCGCATCGTATCGCTGCACCTGAAAACGCCTCCGCCTTTGGAATAAGCCTGACTCATTAGCTCGGTCATTCCGTATTCCGAGTAAATTTTATCTACCGAAAAACCTCTTTTCAAGTTTGTGTGCAATTCCTCACGCACCATTTCCCTTCGCCTGCCTTTCATCCCGCCCGTTTCCACTATTATCAAATTTTCGCCGTAGTCGTCACCGTATTTTTCCACAAAATCCAACAGGGCATAAGTCACGCCGAACAAAATCACTCTTTCGCCGTTTGCCAACGACTGCCTTAGAGTCTTGCGTAATTTTTCCGATTCGTCGAGAAAAAACCCGCTGAGCCGATTTGCCGTTTGCTTTATCAAATCATCAACCATAAAAACCAGCGAAGAGTCCCCTTGCTCCAAATACGAAGGCAACAAGGCAAGAATCACATAATCGCCGGCGTGGCCGAAAAATTTCTCGAAACCCTTGGTGAATATTTCTTTATATAACTCCAAATCAACAACATAGTGCGAGCTTCTTGAACCGCCCGTGCCGCTGCTTTTGAAAACAGCCCGGGATTTTGCCTCGCCGCTGATTATTTTGTGTGTTTTAAAAAACTCAATAGGCATAAAAGGAATTTCATCCGGCCTACCGACTTGTCGAGGGGTTTTGCCCAAATAGCGACAAAATTCCCCGTATAACTTGTTATTTTCGAATTGATAACAAAAAACTTCGAGCGCCGTTTCGTTAAAATCACTGTCTGCCGTCAACGACAGGATTTTGTCCTTTAATTGTTTGTAATCTTTATTTGCGGCCACGCTCTCGATTTTAATTATTACTTTTGCAAAAGTAAAACAATAAACTTTGGCTGCGGCGAGTAGAATTTCGACAATCGATGAATAGAAAGAATCTTTTACGGACGATAATTGCAAGCCTCCTCTTCGTAACGGCGGGCTGCACCAAGCACGAGAAATATCCCCTTGAGCCGGTTATTAAGTTTTACTCCTTCGAGAAAATTCCGAACAATTACAAAGTCGATGACAAAGGCATTCTTACCGTCAGCTTTACCGACGGTGACGGCGACATCGGTCTCGACCCCCAAGACACCTTTCCGCCATTTAATTACGGCAGTCCTTATTATTACAACTGCTACATCGATTATTACGAAAAACGCAAGGGCAAATTCGAGAAAGTTGACTTACCCCTGACAAACAACGCCCGCATACCGAAAGTCGATGCCGATGTGCCGCAAAGAGGTATTCGCGGAAACATCGAAGTGGAGCTTTATATCAACAACGTGCTCTCGCCTTATGACACAATAAAATTCTCTATCTACATAATAGACAGAGCTTTGCATAAGAGCAACATAGTGGAAACTCCTGAGATAATTATTGACAAAACACCTTAAATTTCGGGGACTGACGACTCGTGTCTATATTTCCGCCGCACTTCGATTTGGTGTTTTCAGTCGCTTTTCATAAACAAACAAGAATCGCCATAGCTGAGAAAACGAAAGTCATTATCCAAAGCATAGCGGTATGCTTCTTTCCATTTTTCTCCGTAAAACGCCGCTACAAGCAGCAACAAAGTGCTTTTGGGCTGATGGAAATTCGTAATCAAAATATCGATGATTTTAAAGCTGTAACCGGGAGCTATGATGATTTGCGTTTGACCTTTCAAAATAGAAATATCTTTTTCAATCATATGGTTTTCAATGTTTTGCAGAGCCTTGGAAACCGGCGGCAGCTCTTGATTTCGGTAGGGTTCCCATTGTGAAATTGCAAATTGGGCATCCTTGCCTTGCTCCAATTTCACCCCAAACCAAAACAGGCTTTCGAGGGTGCGAACGGTGGTGGTGCCCACTGCAATTATTTTTTTCTTGCCCACGGCGCTTTTAAGGCTTTTTATCAGCTCCAAACTCACGTAAACCTTTTCGGTGTGCATTTGATGCTCCTCCATTCGCCGCGATTTCACGGGTTTAAAGGTGCCGGCACCAACATCAAGTGTTACAAAATATTTTTCAATACCCTTGTTTTCAATGCTTTGCAAAACCTGCGGCGTAAAATGGAGTCCGGCAGTGGGAGCGGCCACCGAGCCTTGCTGTCTTGCATAAACGGTTTGATACCTCTTTTCGTCCTCTTCTTCAGCTTGGCGCCGCATATAAGGAGGCAGAGGAATAGAACCGCTTTTTTCCACAATTTCGCCGAAAGCAACATCATCTCTATCCCATTGAAATTCTATGAGTTGTGCGTTTCCCTCGATGCCTTTTCGTTTTATGTTCAACATCAATTCTTTCCCTCGCACGTGTAGGCTCTTCGTCAAAATACCGTCCTTCCATTTTTTCGAGTTTCCCACAAGGCATTTCCACACAACCGTACCGCATTGCTGAAAAGCCTGCTCGGTATCTACAACGGGAGAAAGGGGCTCCAGAAGAAAAACTTCTATCCTTGCCCCCGTATTTTTCCTGAAATCAAGGCGGGCATGAAACACCTTGGTATCATTGAAAACCATTAGGGCATCCGACGGCAGATAAGAGGCAATATTGGAAAAAACATCTTGCGAGAAATCACGCGAGGCAATCAACAGTTTGCTCTTATCGCGCAGAGCCACAGGATGTTGCGCTATCCTTTCGGCAGGCAAATTGTAGCTGTAATCATCAATATTTATTTCCTGAGGTTTCATAAATCAATTGTTAAAAATCAGCCAAATATTCCTTGTTCGAATTGAACCACCGCATCATAACCGTAAACTTTAGAATCGAAGTGCGGCTGAGATTCCGACACCATGTCGCGGGGACACGAAACTTTAAATCATTTAATTTCACCTGCCCTTTTCCGCCAAGCGTCTCAAATCGTTACCCGAAGGATTTTGGAACACTTTCAATTCAAATTCGGGAATGGCAGCCAAAACATGGTCGAAAATATCGGCTTGAATAGCCTCGTAAGCAGCCCATTCCTGAATCTTGCTAAAGACATAAATCTCAATGGGGATGCCGTTTTCATTGGGCTGAAGCTGCCGTACCAAAAAGGTCATATCGTCGTGTATTTCCTCTTTTGCTTTGAGATAGGCTTCGAGATAAGCTCTGAAAATACCAAGGTTGGTTTGCCTTCTGCCGTTTACCACAACCGACATATCAACGCCATTTTGTTCGTTGTAGCTTTTCAATTCGGCTTCTTTTCTTTGGATATAATCGCTAATCAGCTGTATTTTAGACAGTTTTATTAACAGCTCCGAATCGCAGAATTTCACGCTGTTCATATCAATGTAAACAGAACGTTTGATACGCCTACCACCCGATTCTTCCATTCCGCGCCAGTTTTGAAAGCTGTCGCTAATAAGAGCGTAAGAGGGCACCGTGGATATGGTTTTGTCCCAATTTTGAATCTTCACCGTGGTAAGGGCTATGTCAATCACTGTTCCGTCGGCTCCGTATTTCGGTATGGAAATCCAGTCGCCGAGACGCACCATGTCGTTAAATGAAATTTGCATTCCGGCCACAAAACCGAGTATGGAATCCTTAAAAATCAACATCAACACGGCCGCAAAGGCTCCCAAACCGCCGAGGGTTACCAAAAGCGGTTTGCCGGCCACAAGCGAAAAAACGGTTATCGCCCCGAAGAAGATAATCACAATTTGAATGGTTTGAATATAGCCCTTTATGGGACGGTTTTTCGAACCCGGATAACTGAGATAAATTTCATCGACTGATTTGAGAAACGAATTGATAATAAGAATAATAAGCACCAGCACATAAACATCTATCAGGGTAGCAAAAGGCTTTTGCCATTGCGGAACAAGGCTGAAAATAACATCACCGAGACTCAACAACAAAAAGGCGGGAATCAGATGTATCAAGCGGACAAAAAACCTGTTTTTACTTAGTATATCATCCCAATTGCTTTTGGTTTTTCTTACGGCACGATTTATAATTCCCTTGCCGCTTTTTTGCAGGATTTTATCGAGTACCACAGCCAAAACCAAAGCCGTCAAAAACAAGGATAAAGCAATGATTTTGGACGCTAAACTCTGGCTCAATCCCGCATCTGTCAACATTTTAACAAGCTCTTGTAAATATTCTTTTTCCATAATTTTATAATTTTTCTCTAAAAATTTCTAAACCATATCACGATGAATGGTTTCAACTATTCTGTTTTTCAGCAAGTCGGTATAAACGTCAACGGCGACATCGCGATAGCGGAAAATAATGAGTGCCAAGGCCTTGTTGATTTTTACCGAGTTCTTTTCTTTGCTGTTAAACTGCTTTTTCGCCACTTTGGGGTATAATTCTTCGAGCAATTCTATTTTTGCCTCCGTTTCATAGCGCTCAAACATGTCGGTTTTGCTTTGCAATTCGGCTTCCATTGTCAAAACCAACTCTTGCAAAAGCCTGATGAAAGCATCCAATTCATCGCGGTTGTTAAATTTTATTTTCATCATAACATCCTGTATTTACACAAGGCTTTACATCCTCTCGGGAGCAGCTATACCCATGACACCCAACGATTTACGAATAATATCCCTGACGGTTTTCGACAAAAGAATCCTGAAATTTCTCTTCTCTGCGTTTTCTTCCTTCAGGACGCTGTGTTTCTGGTAAAACTGGTTATATTCCTTTGCCATATTATAAACGTAATTGGCTACCAATGCAGGGCTGAAAGAGTCGGCAGCCGAACGGATAATTTTTGGAAACTGTGATATAAGCACCAACAAGTCTTTTTCTTTCTCGCTGATTTCCAATGTGTTCGCGTCAAAGTCAAAATCTTCCTTTCCGGCTTTCGACAGCAGCGAACAAATTCTCGCATGCGTATATTGAATAAAAGGCCCTGTGTTTCCGTTAAAGTCAATGGATTCTTTGGGGTTAAAGAGCATGGTCTTTTTAGGATCGACCTTCAAAATGAAATACTTAAGGGCACCGAGGCCTATTTGTTCAAATAAAACTTTCCGCGCCTGCTCATCCATTTCACCGGCTTTACCGAGTTCCGTTGTGGTGCGGGCGGCAGTCTCCGTCATCTCGTCCATTAGGTCGTCGGCGTCAACAACGGTTCCTTCGCGCGACTTCATCTTTCCTTCGGGTAGTTCGACCATTCCGTAGGAAATATGAACAATATCGTTCCAGTATTTATAGCCTAACTTCTTAAGTATCAATCTCAATACCTCAAAATGATAGTTTTGCTCGTTACCGACAACGTAGAGCATTTTGGTGGGATTGAAATCTTTGTAACGCAATTGGGCAGTGCCCAAATCCTGCGTTATGTAAACGGAAGTGCCGTCGGCACGAAGCAAAAGTTTTTGGTCCAAACCTTCGTCGGTGAGGTCAACCCAAATGGAGCCGTCGTCCTTTTTAAAGAAGGTGCCGTCTTCAAAGCCCTTCCTTACAATTTCTTTACCGAGTAAATACGTGTCGGATTCATAATAAACCTTATCGAAATCAACGCCCATGCGTTTGTACGTTTCTTCAAAGCCCGAACAAACCCATTCGTTCATTTTTATCCAAAGTTTGGTAACATATTCATCCTTTTCTTCCCACATTTTCAGCATCTTACGGGCGTCCTTCAGCAGTTCGGATTGCTTTACGGCGTTTTCTTCGAGCGTGCCGCGATCGACCATGTTTTTAACTTCCGTTTTAAAACGTTGGTCGAACATCACGTAATATTTACCCACAAGGTGGTCACCTTTCATTCCCGAAGTTTCAGGAGTCTCACCTTTGCCCCAACGCTCCCAAGCAAGCATCGATTTACAGATGTGTATCCCCCTGTCGTTCACCAGGTTAACCTTTACGGCATTCACCCCTGAGGCTTTTAAAATCTCTGCTATCGACCAGCCCAAAAGGTTGTTGCGAATGTGCCCCAAATGAAGCGGTTTGTTGGTGTTGGGCGACGAATATTCGATTAGCACGGGCCGCTCTTTTTTATCGGGTTTTACAAATCCGTAGTCATCGGCAGCGGCGGCATCCTTGAAAACATTTATCCAATACTTGTCGGCGATACAAAAATTCAAAAAGCCTTTGATAACGTTAAACGACTCTATCTCGGCAACTTTAGCGCTAATGGCCTTTCCGAGAAGTTCAGCCGTTTGCTCGGGGCTCTTTCGCGCAAAACGCACAAAAGGGAAAACGTTGATGGTATAATCGCCTTCCACTTCGGCTCTGGTTTTTTGAATATTTACCTTTTCCGTTTCTATCTCGGTATCGAATAGTTCTTTGAATGATTCGCAGAAAGCCCGAATTATCTTAGTCTCAATCATAGCAGTGAAATTTTTCCAAAAATATAAAAAATGCAGGGATTAGAAGCCCCCGCCCAACAAATCGCCGGCAATTTTTCGCATTTCCTCCTCTTTTGCCTCATTTGCCTTTTGCAAGGCCCTGTTTACCGCCACCAAAGTCAGTTCTTCGAGAGCATCTTTGTCTCCTTCGTCAACAAGGCTTTTTTCGATGTTTATTTGCAAAACCTCTCCGTTGGCGTTGGCGGCAACTTTCACCAAGCCGTTTTCGGCCTGCCCGTCAACGATAATCGAATCCAATTTTTGCTTTAAGTCACCTTGTGTGGCTTGTAGTTTATCCATTAAATTTCCAAACATAATTTCTTGATTTACAGTGCAATTATCCTTTCAATATTTTCAGCGGAACGATAAATGGCAATAACCTCGTCGGGGTTATCCATAAGTTGAACAGCCGTAACACTTATGTAGTTTCCGTTTTTCGACTCGCGGTGCGTAATTTCGGCCTCCTCGGCAAACAATGACTTCACTTCGTTGAGCAGGCCGGCTTCAAAAGGCACAATAAATTTGAACATATATTTCGACGGCCACGAGAAATCTTTTACCAACCTAAACATTAACTTGTTATAGTCCAGCGCTTTATTACTCATATTTTCATCGTTGAATTTCTTTACAAAAATGATAAAAAAATGCAACAACAATACAATAATAAAGCTGTTTTCAAGTTATTGAGCTGCACGGCAACAAAAACAGCCGTAAATTTTAATTTAGTTATATATTTGCAAATTATAAAGATGCACGGATAAAACCTTTAGGGGTTCAAAGAATTAAGAGTTATGAAGAAAATAATTTTTGCTATTTTGCCTTTGTTTGTCGCTTTATCGATGAATGTTAAGGCTCAGACTTACAACAGTTTACTGGGACAAGACGACATCAACGCCATCACCACGGCGGTTCCTTTTCTAATGATAGCTCCCGACTCGAGAGGAGGCTCCATGGGCGACATAGGCGTGAGCACCACCCCTGATGCCAACGCACAATATTGGAACCCCGCCAAATTCCCTTTCATAGAACATGATATGGGTTTCAGCGTAAGCTACAGCCCTTGGCTGCACCAATTGGTTGACGACATCAGCCTTGCCTATCTTTCCGGTTATTACCGCATTAACAAAATGTCTGTTGTTTCGGCTTCGCTGAGATATTTCACCCTCGGCGAAATTCAATTTACCGACAAGGTAGGTAACGATTTGGGCACCGCTAAGCCCAACGAATTTTCTATCGATATGACATACAGCCGTTTACTGGGAGAAAACCTGGCTGCCGCCGTAGCATTGCGTTACATCCGCTCCGACCTAACCAACGGCCAATTTGTATCGGGTGCCAAAACAGAATCGGGACAATCGGTAGCTGCAGATGTGGCAATGTATTACCGTAAAAATATCGAAATTTTCAAAACAAAAGCTCTTTTTGCTTTCGGGATAAACATATCGAACATAGGCACGAAAATTTCCTATTCCGAAACTCTGGAAAGAGATTTCATCCCGACGAATTTCCGCATAGGCCCCTCGCTGGCCATCGACCTCGACAAATACAACAAGCTCACCATAGCTGTTGACGTCAACAAACTTTTGGTGCCCACACCTCCGATTTATGCCGTGGACTCCAACGGTTTCCCCATACCGCAAGGCAACGGATGGAAGATAGAAAAAGGTATGGACCCCAACCGCTCGGTGGTAAACGC
>CAZPGC010000005.1:12659-29412 GCA_964585875.1 uncultured Prolixibacteraceae bacterium
GACCTTTCTTATTTGATACCTACAACACAGAAAAACCCCTTGGAAAACACACTGCGTTTTTCATTGCTGTTTAACTTTATGAAATCCGCCAATCAAGCCCAATAATGGACATTAAAATAGGTATCGGCTCCGATATTCATCGACTCGAGCCGGGCTATCCTTTTATTTTGGGTGGCATCAACATCGAATCCGACAAGGGATGCGTGGCGCATTCCGACGGCGACGTGCTTATTCACGCCATTTGCGATGCCCTCTTAGGCGCTGTAAATCAACGCGATATAGGCTGGCACTTCCCCGACACCAAAGACGAAAACAAAAACAAAAGTTCACGCATTTTTCTGGAAAAAGTGATGGAAATGGTGAGAAATTCCGGCTTTGAAGTGGGAAATATCGACACCATTGTAAACCTGCAAAAGCCCAAGTTGTCGGAACACATTCCCGCCATAAAAAGCAGTTTGTCGGAAATAATGCAAATAGACATTTCCAATATCTCGGTGAAAGCCAAGACCTCCGAAAAGCTGGGCTTTGTTGGCGAAGAGCTCGGCGTAAAGGCAGAAGCCATAGTATTGATTTACAAGGTGATATGAACGAGAATCTGATAAGCGATTGCAGTGCCGTAATTCTTGCCGGAGGCAAAAATTCCCGCTACGGAGGGTTCCACAAAGCCTTTCTCAGAATAGAAGACGAACTGATTATTGAGCGCGATTTAAAATTACTGACCGCCGTTTTCGACGATGTTTTTATCGTGGCTAACGATGTGCATTTGTTCGAAAATTACAAGGTTCCCGTTTATCGTGATATTTATAAAAACCGCGGACCCCTTGCAGGCATCCATTCCGCACTGAAAAACACCCGACGCGAGGCCGTGATGATTTTCGGCTGCGATATGCCCTTCCTCGATAAAGAACTGATAATCAAAATGTACAGAACCTACAAAGCTTCCCATAAGAAATATTGCCTACCCAAAAACGAGGAATTTGTCGAACCTTTACATGCCATTTACTCCGTCGAAATTTTGAAAGATTTGGAAAACTTTCTCGAACAAAAAAAAGGTAATGCGGTGATTAAATTTCTAAAAGGAAAGGACTTGTGTTATATGCAAACAAAGGTTCAGGGGCCTGCTTTTGTAAACATCAACAGCCCCGACGATTTATCGAAAATCCTTTAGTTGGAGATTTTGCCCGTCGAAAACGGCATAAGCCCTGCCTTTTATCCATTCTCCGAGGTTGATATATCGGGAGTTCTTACCAACTTTTATATCTAATTTCAAATGACGGTGGCCGAAAATAAAATAGTCGATGTGCTCTGTCTTTAAATAGTCTTTGGCAAAAAGTACAAGCATCTCGTCGTCTTCCGACTTAAAAACCTCATCGTAACTGCCCGTTGCCGCCCTGCTCTTTTTAGAGAAAAAAGAAGCGAGCCACAGGGCAAAATTCGGATGCAAACGCGCATAGAGCCATTGGTTTAACTTTCCCGCAAAAACACGTTTAATAAACTTGTAGCCGAGGTCGCCGGGGCCAAGGCCGTCGCCATGACCTATGAAAAATTTCTTACCGTTTATCTCCCTTTTTACGGGCTCTCGATAAATCTTCATCCCAAACTCCTCGGCAAAATAATCGAAGACCCACATGTCGTGGTTGCCGGTGAAATAGTGCATCTTTATGCCGCTGTCGGCAAGCTCGGCAAACTTACCAAAAAGACGGGAATAACCTCTGGGAATCACGCGTTTATAATCGAACCAAAGGTCAAAAATATCACCGAGAAGGTAAAGCTCGGCAGCTTCATCTTTGATAAAATCGAGCCATGCCACAAAGTCCTTCTCCCTTTCGAGGCTGCTTTTCCTGTCGGGAGCACCGAGATGCAGGTCCGACACAAAATATATTTTTCCCGTGTTTGTCATCAATGTCAAAAGTAGAAAGAAAACGCTTTATGCCGAAGAAAAAGTATTTCCCTGCGCACAAAAGCGGCGTTGACGTATTTTTGCCAACATGAATCTGCCCTTTTTACATATCGCCATCCCGTTGATGGACGAGAGCAAAAATCTCGACATCCTACTCGAATGTATTGAATTCCAGACATATAACAACTTCAAAGTATGGTTCTGCGTCAACCAACCCGACGACTTTTGGAATAAGCAGGATAAGAAACACATCTGTCTTTCCAACGAAAAAAGCCTTAAGAGGCTAAATCAGGTCGATGACTTCAACATCGAAATCATCGACAGGTCTTCGCCGGGAAAGGGCTGGCAGGGCAAAAACAGCGGGGTGGGCATTGCGCGTAAAACCTTGATGGACAGCATCTCGGAAGAAGCCGGCGGCGGAGATATCATCGTCAGCTTGGACGGCGACACGACTTTCGACAAAGATTATTTTTTATCCCTGGCGGAAAACTTTGCCGCCAACAACGCTATGGTTGCTCTCAGCGTGCCATATTACCACCGTCTCACCGGCGACGAAGTAATCGACAGGGCTATTTTGCGCTACGAAATTTACATGCGCCATTACGAACTGAACCTCAGAAGGATAGGCAGTCCGTATGCCTTTACGGCATTGGGGTCGGCGATGGCCTGTCGCGTTGACACCTATCGCAATATCGGCGGCATGACACCCAAAAAAAGCGGTGAAGATTTTTACTTTTTGCAAAAAATTGCCAAATACAAAAAGGTACATACTCGCAATCGTGAGAAAGTTTATCCGGCGGCAAGATTCTCCGACAGGGTATTCTTCGGCACCGGTCCCGCCATGATAAAAGGAGCCAAGGGAGACTGGAGTTCATATCCTGTTTACAGTTATAAGTTTTTTGACGAGCTAAAATCATTTTTTGAGAACTTTCCGAGACTTTACGACGAGGACATCGAAAACCCGGGAGACGACTTTTTAGAACCCGGTTGGTATCTGCCGCTGCGTGCCAATGCCACCTCCCGCGAAGCCTTTGTAAGAGCCTGCCACCATAAATTCGACGGCCTCAGGACTTTGCAATATCTGAAAGCACGACAAAAAGAGCAAAAGCAAAGCGACGAAGAAAATTTTATCGCTTTTGCAGCGAAATTTTATCCCGCTATCTTCCCTTTGAATCTCACGAAAAACCTCTCTTTCGCATCTTCACCGGTAGAGCTTTTGAATGAAATAAGGAATTTGCTGACCGATTTATTAGACTCTTAATCAGTATTTTATAATAAGACGATAATTCTCAGGGAAAATTTATCAACAGTGCAAAACATAAAATTAGTTCAACCCACTATTATTATATTTTTGTGCTATTCAAGCGAACATTATGGGAATTTTAGATAAACTTAACGAAGCACAAAGGGCGGCTGTGGAATACACCGAAGGACCCTCGATGATTATTGCCGGAGCAGGCTCGGGCAAGACCCGTGTAATAACCTACAAGATAGCATATTTGCTAAGTAAAGGGGTTAATCCTTTCAGCATAATCGCCTTGACCTTCACCAACAAAGCGGCACGAGAGATGCGCGAGCGCGTCGAAAATTTGATTGGAAACACGGAAGCCCGCTCGGTGTGGCTCGGCACTTTTCATAGTATTTTCGCCCGCATCCTGCGTATCGAAGCCGAACGCTTGGGCTTTACGCATAATTTCACGATTTACGATACCGACGACTCTAAAAGCCTGATGCGCTCCATCATAAAATCGCAACAACTCAACGACAAAATTTACAAGGTAAACACCATATTAAATCGCATAAGCAATGCAAAAACCAACCTGATTTCGCACGTGGAATACAATAACAATCAGGAGCTTATGCAGCTCGACAGCGACAGCAAAAGGCCGAAAACAGGTATGCTTTACACCTTCTACCAGGAGGGCTTACGCAAAGCCAACGCCATGGATTTCGACGACTTGCTTTTTTACACAAACGTGCTCTTTCGCGATTTCCCCGAGGTGCTTTACAAATATCAAAAGAAATTCAAATATGTGTTGGTTGACGAATATCAGGACACCAACTTCGCCCAATATATGATTGTGAAAAAATTGGCTGCCGACAACGAAAACCTCACCGTGGTTGGTGACGATGCACAGTCGATTTACGCCTTTCGCGGTGCCAACATCAACAATATTTTAAATCTGAAAAAAGACTACCCTGATTTGAAGATTTTTAAGCTGGAACAAAATTACCGCTCCACACAAAATATTGTGAATCTGGCAAATAGCATCATAAACAAAAACAAGAATCAGTACAAAAAAACCATTTGGACCAAAAACGGCGAAGGGGAAAAGATTCTTCTTTTTTCCACCCTTACCGACAACGAAGAAGGAAACCGCGTGGCACGTCAAATTTTCGATTTGAGAAACCAAAATAACGTTGCATACAACGAAATTGCCGTGCTCTACCGCACCAATGCCCAGTCGAGAGCCATTGAAGAAGCCCTGCGCAGGATGAATTTTCCCTACAAAATTTTTGGCGGACTATCGTTCTACAAACGCAAAGAGATAAAAGACCTGATAGCCTATTTCAGACTCGTGGTCAACCCGCACGACGAAGAAGCGCTAAAGCGCGTCATCAACTACCCCAAGCGCGGGATAGGCAACACCACCATGGATAAAATTAAAATCGCCGCCGACAAAAACGGACTCTCCATGTGGGACACCATTTTGTCCATAAAAACATTGGTAAACCTGCCCGCCGGCACCGCCAATAAAATATCGTCCTTCGCCGATATGATTAACGCGGCGAGGGTAGATTTGGAGAAAAAAAGCGCATACGATTTGGCAATGCAGATAGCAAAATCGTCGGGAGTGCTTAGGGAACTTCACAGTCAAATGGATGACGAAGAGGGCATTATGAGGTTCGACAACGTCGAGGAATTGTTAAACGGCATAAAAGATTTCAGCGACAGCAAAAACGATGAGGAAGGCGGCTCCGAGCTTCGCACCCTCAGTCAGTTTATGGAAGAGATAGCCCTTTATACCGATGCCGACGAAAAGGACAAACAAGACGGAGATTTTATTTCGCTGATGACTATCCATGCCGCCAAGGGGCTTGAATTCCCCTATGTTTTCATTGTCGGCTTGGAAGAAAATCTCTTCCCGTCCATCATGTCTCTCAACTCCCGCGAAGATATCGAAGAAGAGCGCCGCCTTTTTTACGTGGCACTCACCCGCGGCAAAAAAAGAGTCTTTCTCTCCTATGCCAATTTGCGTTACAAGTGGGGCAATCAAACCGACACCGAGCCCAGCCGTTTTCTTTCTGAACTCGATTATAAATACGTGGAAGACACCACTATAAGCGAGGAGCCGGCGCAAGCTGTCAAGAGCTTTGCCGAAGAAAGACGCTCATGGGGTCTGCCTTCAAAAAGCAGAAGACCGCAACAGGAAAAACCCGATATCACAAGGCTCAAAAAATTGGAAAAAACAGGAAACCGCACAGGCACCACAAAGGATTTCAGCCACATTGTGCCGGGCGTCGATGTATATCACAGCCGCTTCGGAAAAGGCAAAGTGCTGAAAGTCGAAGGCGAAGGTTCCGACAAAAAAGCCATGGTCTTTTTCACCAACGTCGGCAACAAAAATCTGATTCTGAAATTTGCCAAGCTCGAGGTAATGAGCTGAAAAACCGGTTTTTAACGCCATTTTTCGCATCATTACCATAAGGTTTTAATTTAACACCTTCTTTCAATATCTAATTTTAGGGCATCGGCCGGGCTGTCCGTTATATCCGTCGCAGCGCGAGCCGTGTTCCGTAGCGGCGTGCGTGGGCTTCCGTTGGTCGCCTCCGCCGCCGCACTCCACATCGGCACTCGCTGCGGCGGATGCCACTACCATCCCTGATGCACGCCCTCTCCCGGCTTTGTCAACAAAAGGAAGAATGGCTCTTCGTCCTTTGCATTTTCTAATCCCCCGCCTTCGGCACCCCCCTTTTCCGCCGGTAGGCGGACACTGCCGCCGGCGGTCGGACACGGTGCAAAGGGAGGCTCCCCTGTAGCAAATATCTCGGATATTTCTTTGTTCAGCGTAATCAATAAACAAAAAAACCCCGCTTAAAAGCGAGGTTTTGTGTGTTAGCGAATCAATAATTTTTCACTACAGAAGATTCATCCCGTCAAAAACATCCATAACCGATTTAACGGCTGCCGAGGAAGTTTTGAGGTCGGCCAATTCTTGGTCGTTAAGTTCAACTTCAATTATTTCTTCAATTCCGTTGCGTCCCAAACGAACCGGCGAACCGAGGTAAACGTCTTTTTGTCCCCACTGACCGTCGAGTTTAACACAAACGGGGAAAACGTGATGCTGGTCGTTTACAATGGACTCAACCATCTGAGCGGCAGCAGCTCCGGGAGCATACCAAGCCGAAGTGCCCAGCAGTTTCACTATCTCGCCGCCGCCTTTTTTGGTGCGTTCGATAATGGCGTCCAGTTTGTCTTTGGGAATAAGGTCGGTTACGGGGATGCCTGCAACAGTGGTGTAACGCGGCAAAGGAACCATGGTGTCGCCATGACCACCCATCAGCAAAGCGTTGATGTCGTTGGGTGAAACGTTGAGTTCGGAAGCGATGAAAGCTCTGTAACGTCCTGTGTCGAGGATGCCTGCCATGCCGAAAACTTTATTGGCCGGCTTACCGGAAGCTTTGTGAGCGGCATAAGTCATCACGTCCAAAGGATTGGCAACCACGATGATAATGGCGTCGGGGGAAGCTTTGGAAACTTTATTCACCACGTCCATCATAATTTTGGCGTTGGTGGAAATCAAGTCGTCACGCGACATTCCGGGCTTACGCGGAATACCGGAGGTGATAACAACCACTTCCGAACCTGCAGTCTTGGAATAGTCGTTTGTGTAGCCTTTTACACGGGTGTCGAAATTCAAAATAGCACTCGACTCCCAAATGTCGAGAGCTTTGCCTTCGGCTACACCTTCTTTAATGTCAATCAAAACGACTTCATCGAGAAAATTTTTCTGTGCCAAAACATTAGCGCAAGTAGCTCCAACATTTCCGGCACCTACAACTGTTACTTTTTTCATGTCTTTATTTATTTACGGTTATTATTCAAAAAAAACAAAAAAGGTCAGGCGGCCATAGTATAACCGCCTGACTCACTTGAATTTAAACAAAATTTATTTAATGCCTGCAATTTCTTCAAGCATATCGGTTGTGAGTGATTTGGGACGCTCGAGAGGATAACCCAAAGCGCGGTCCCAAATGATATTGGCCAAAACACCGATTGAACGTCCGATGGCAAAAAGCACCGTGTAGAAATCGTACTGCTGAACACCATAGTGCCATTGAACAACACCCGATTGAGCGTCAACGTTAGGCCAGGGGTTTTTAGCTTTACCGTGTTCTTTAAGGATATCCGGAACAACTTCGTAGAGCTTGCTAACCAGCTGGAACAGAGGATCATCGGGCATATGCTTGAGGCAAAACTCCCTTTGAACGGCATAACGCGGGTCGGTTTTACGCAGCACGGCGTGGCCGTAACCGGGGATAACCTGTCCGCTGTTGAGCGTGTCCCAAACATATTTTTTCATTTCTTCGGTTGAAGGAACTTTGCCGCCCATTTGCTCTTGGAGACCTTGCAACCAACGCAATACTTCCTGATTTGCAAGTCCGTGCAGAGGTCCTGCCAAGCCGTTTATCATTGCAGAAGTGGCATAGTAAACATCCGACAAAGCACTGGCTACCAAGTGACCCGTATGAGCACTTACGTTACCCGACTCGTGGTCGGCGTGAATGATGAAATACATACGCGACACATCATCGTAGGGTTTTTCTTTACCCATCATGTAGGCAAAGTTGGCACCGAAATCCAAGCTGGGATCCGGATAGCGGTGTGAGCATTCGGGATGATAAACTTTACGGTAGATGTAAGCACCGATGAGAGGCATTTTAGCCAAGAGGTTGGTGGCATCTTCGTAAGTGGAATCCCAATAATCCATTTTGCTGACACCTTCGCGATAGCGGATGTTGAAACGCGACTCGCGTTGCAAGGTCATAACGGCTGCCGATAAAATAGCCATGGGGTGACTTTCACTCGGGAAAGAGTCGATTACGTCCCAAACATAGCGAGGGATTGTGCGACGGTTTGAGAAGTCCGTCAATACGGCTTTCATGTCGTCTTCCGTGGGAATTTCACCCGTGAGAAGAAGATACCAAAGTGCTTCCACGTAAGGCATCTCGGCTCCTTCGGGTTTGGGAAGTTTTTCAAAAACTTCGGGAAGGGTGTAGCCGCGATAACGGATACCTTCATAAGGGTCGAGATATGAAATATCGGTTACAAGGCTTTTGATACCCCGCATTCCTCCGATTACTTGTGAAATTTTAACCTGATCGACAACAGTATCGCCGAATTCTTTCAAAAGGCGTGTTGTTCTTGGTCTTTGTGCTTCTATTTTTTCAAAAAGCTTTTCTTTTAATGTTGCCATGATATTATTTATTTAATTTTACTTTATGTTGTTTGGTTTATATAAATAAACTTTCAAAATCCGAATCTGTTTGCGAATGAAAAATCACCCTCGAAACAGGACGTCTAAATTACAACATAATGGTAAAAATCCTATGGCTGTTTTGTGGATAAATCAAAAATATTTTATGATATATAATTGTTTCTCATTATTTTTTTATCATTCCTTATTTTGACTGTTGTTACAAGTGCGTTATGATTTATTTACCCTCACGAGGCACTTCAAAAGATTAACAAAACACGGTCAGTCAGACAGTAATCAGTTGAAATTCAGGTTATTTTATGACACAAGGACGAAGGAAAATTTCACCGGACTCTTGACGCTATTCGTCAAAATCATCCAAATTGATATTTTGCTGTTGTTGATTTTTGTTGTATTTGTCGCAGTCCAATTCCACATTCAGATGCGGCGGTTTTTCAAAATCTCCCATGTAAAGATTGATTGTGGAATCGGCATAAACTTTTTTCATAAAAATAGCCCAAACCGGCAAAGCCATATTGGCACCCTGACCAAGATAGGTGCTGCGGAAGTGCACCGAGCGGTCTTCGGCACCAACCCAAACACCGGCGACCAAATTGGGAGTAAGCCCCATAAACCACCCGTCGGAGTTATTGTCAGTGGTGCCGGTTTTGCCCGCTATGGGGTTGGTGAATTTGTAGCGGTAGCGCAGCCTTATTCCCGTGCCGTATTCCACCACGCCTTTCATAAGGCTAATCATCAGATATGCAGTATTTTGACTCATAGCCTCGTTGCTGTGGCGTTTAAAAGTCTCCACCACATTTCCATTTTTATCCTCAATGCGCGTAATATACATCGGTTGGTTGAAAATGCCTTTGTTGGCATAGGTTGCTGTGGCACCTACCATTTCTTCCACCGAGAGCGAAGGCGTCCCGAGGCAAATGGCGGGCACCGGCTCTATGGGCGATTTCACTCCCATTTTACGTGCAAGCTCCACAACCTTCCCCGGTTTCACTCTTTTTATCAAAAATGCGGAAATATAATTCACCGAGTTGGCAAGAGCCCACTTCAAGGTAACCATCTCGCCTTCGTGGTCATCATCAGCATTTTTGGGAGTGTAGTCGGGCTGTCCGGCAGGCATCTTAAAGGTTACGGGCACATTGGGCACCAAGGTGCAAGGGGTGTATCCAAGCTCCTGAAAAGCAGAGGCATACACAAAAGGCTTAAAGGTAGAGCCCACCTGCCTTTTGGCAGCCGTAACGTGGTCGTATTTGAAATACCTGTAGTCAATTCCCCCAACGTAAGCACGCACATATCCCGTTTGGGGCTCAATGGCCATCATTCCCGCTTGCAGAAAATATTTGTAATACAAAATGCTGTCCATGGGGGACATCACGGTGTCTATGGGGCCCTTCCACGAAAAGACCCTCATCTTGACGGGAGTGTTGAAATTTTTCTCGATAGAGTCTTCGTCAATACCTTTGAGATGAAGCCAATAATAACGGTCGCTGCGTTTCATGGCTTGCCGCATAATGCGCTCTCGCTGTTTTTTGCTTATGCGGTAAAAAGGAGCATTGGGAAAGCGTTTTTTGTTGCTCCAATGTTTGTAAAAAGCCGGCTGCAAATCTTTGCCAAGATGCTCGGCCACAGCCTCTTCGGCATAGCGTTGCATCCTCGAATCGATCGTCGTGTAGATTTTCAAACCGTCTTTGTAGAGATTGTACGGAGTGCCGTCGGGTTTGTAGTGAGTGCTGCACCATTCTTTCATCACCCCCCTGAGATACTCACGAAAATAGGTGGCAATACCTTGGTTATGGTCCTGCAACTTGAAATGCGACACATCAAGCGGCAAAGCCTTTATGGAATCGCACTCATGGGGACTCAGATAATCATATTTCTTCATTTGGTTAAGCACCGTGTTACGCCTGAGCAGTGCCCTGTCGTGATTGCGCACCGGATTGTAGCGCGAAGGGGCTTTCAGCATTCCCACAAGCATGGCAGCCTCTTGAGCGTTTAGCTCGGCGGGCGTTTTGGCAAAATAGGTCTTGGCAGCTGTTTTAATGCCGTAAGAATTGTTTCCGAAAGTGACGGTGTTGAGATACATCGCCAATATTTCTTCTTTGGTGTAGTTGTATTCCAACTTGGTGGCTATCACCCATTCTTTCAGCTTGCGCAAAATGGTTTCAAAGGTGTTGAGATGCTCTCGCGGAAAGAGGTTTTTGGCAAGCTGCTGTGTGATAGTCGATGCTCCGCCGTCGTGTCCCAGATGCACTATGGCGCGCATCAAGCCTCTGAAATCTATGCCCGAATGCTCGTAAAACCTCACGTCTTCGGTGGCCACCAAAGCATTGACGACGTTGGGTGACAAGTCGTCGAACTTAATATTGGAGCGGTTTTGGATAAAATATTTCCCGATGACAACTTGGTCGGCGGAATAGACTTCCGAAGCCAAATTGCTCTTTGGATTTTCCAATTCTTCAAAAGTGGGCATAAAACCCATCCATCCCATTGAAATTGCCGTAAACAGAAGCACGGAGAATATCAAACCGGCGGCAAAAAGCAGCCACATAAACCTGATAATGCGCTTGGCCGGTTTCTTTTCTTTCGATGATTTTTTCTTTACTGCAGGCATATTATTTTTCTTTTATTTCGCTATATTCAATCCTGATTCCCAGAGATTTAATTCCGGTTAGAATTTTCTCGCGCATAGCTTGGTCGAACTCAAATCTATACTTTCCCTTCATCGGGAAACGTCCTTGACGTTTAAAAAGTATTTTGTTGTCGCGATACTTTCCGAAACCGCTGCCCAGCCACTCGCCATCGGGCTTGGCAAGCCACAGGTTGACCGTGTCAACGGCATATCTGCCGTCGGGGAAAATCGTTTTCAAGAAGAAAAAGAAGTTTGAATAATTATAATCGACACTGTTTCTTACATTTATATAGAAATCAAAAACACTTAAAGTGTCGTCGATGTCCACAACAAAACCGACTTTTTCACCGGCTTTCCAACCCTCCTCGCCTATGTCTTTAGTCTTGTCATACAGCACCCTGTTGTTGCACGAAATCAAAAACATTAACAAAGGCAGTAAAAAGCCCAAGGTATTATATATCAGCCTTCTACGCATTATCATCTCTGTTTATTTCGTCGGTTTCTGTTGCCGTTTCCTCCTCGCGAGTTATTGCCGTTTTGCCTGAATTGGCGATTGTTGCCACTACGTTTTTTACGCCTTTTCTTACGTGACTTAGGCTTCACATTGTCGAAACGCGCAACATCATCCTGACCGATTACATTATCGAAAACCACTTCGGGCACGCTCTCCTCTTTAAAATCTTCAAGTGCCTCGGGCATCTCGCCTTTTTTATTTTCGGCAATAATCTCAAAGACGGCATCTTTGTTAAGCTCTATAAAATTCTCGGGGACGTCGGAATACGAATACCACATCACGCCCTTCAAAATATCCATTTTGCGATAAAAAGCCTCGCCTTTTTTGGTTTTAAGCCTGATTTTTGTGTCGGGGAAGGTCTCCAATTCTTCGGCATATTGCTCCTGCTCGAAGTTAAGGCAGCATTTGAGTTTACCACAGAGGCCGGCAAGCTTTTGCGGGTTAAGCGAAAGGTTTTGGGTGCGGGCACTCACCGTAGAAACCGATTTGAATTTCGACATCCACGAGGAGCAACACAGCTCTCTGCCGCAGGGACCAATGCCGCCCAAACGTCCGCTCTCCTGACGCATGCCTATCTGTTTCATCTCGATGCGCACGCGAAACTCGTCGGCAAGAATTTTTATCAGTTGACGAAAATCAACTCTGTCGTCGGCTGTGTAATAAAAAATACATTTTGTGCCGTCGCCCTGATATTCCACATCGTTAATTTTCATTGCCAAACCCAATTTATTCACAATGCGGCGCGTATTAACCATAGTCTCTTTTTCGCGACCACGGGCATACATCCACTTGTCGATGTCGTTGGCACGAGCTTTACGATATACCTTTTTCACATCATCGGAATAAGGGTTCTTTTTCTTCTTAATCATCTGCAAACGAGCTGTTTCACCCGTCAAACAAACAATTCCTATATCATGCCCCGGAGAAGCCTCCACGGCCACAATATCCCCGTATTTTATGTTCAGTCCGCGCGGCACTCTGTAAAAGTCCTTCCGGCTGTTTTTAAAACGAACCTCAACGCAATCAAATTTCCGGCCTCCAACAATGTCGTCAATGTTATCGAGCCAATCATAAGTATCCAATTTACAGCACGAGTGCTGGGTCGTATTTTCGTTTATCTGAACATCACCGGGAACTCTGCAACATCCTGTCGCTTTATAATCCGTTGTTTCAGAATTCATTGTATTCAAAATTATTATATTTGGAAAGCTCTTGAGCCTTCTGTATTAAAAGCGCAAATTTAACAAAATTGATATATAAGCCCGCCCCAAAATAAAAGACCTCGAAATTTTCTTCGATTTACCGGTGCTTCTCCCCTATCGCTTATTGACTGTTTTTGTATCGCCTTATATTTGCAAACAAAAAAATCCGGCCCTCCGAAGAGAAACCGGATTTTTTATCGAACAAGCTATGCTCAATAGTTTTTAAACACAAACTCGTTGCCGTCGAAGTCGATAAGAATTTTTGACTTGGGACTTACCTTGCCCGAGAGTATCATCTTCGACAGGTCGTTGAGCAAGTTACGCTGCAGCACGCGTTTCACCGGACGTGCTCCGTAAACGGGGTCGTAACCCATCTTAGCATACTCCTCGACTGCCGCCTGCGAAACCTCCATGCTGATGTTGTTTCCTGCCAAACGTTTGGCAATCAGGCTTATTTGCAGTCTTACAACTTCTTCTATCTCCTTATCGGTCAAGGGTTTGAAGACGATAATCTCATCCACACGGTTCAAAAACTCAGGCCTTACGCTTTTCTTAAGCAGCTCGACGGCTTTTTGCTTTGCTCCTTCTATCTCCTGTTCGGAGGCTCCTTTCTCCAAAGCCTCGGCGATGAAGGCGGAGCCGATGTTCGACGTCATTATTATAATGGTGTTTTTAAAGTCAACCACCCTGCCTTTGTTGTCGGTAAGGCGACCGTCGTCGAGCACTTGCAACAAGATATTAAAGGCATCGGGATGAGCTTTTTCAATTTCGTCGAGCAAAATTACCGAATAGGGTTTGCGCCTTACAGCCTCTGTCAGCTGGCCTCCTTCGTCGTAACCCACATAGCCGGGAGGAGCTCCCACCAAACGCGATACGGCGTGCCTCTCCTGATATTCCGACATATCAATCCTCACCATAGCATTCTCGTTATCAAAGAGATACTCGGCAAGCGCTTTGGCAAGCTCCGTTTTTCCCACACCCGTGCTTCCAAGGAAGATGAAAGAGCCTATGGGGCGCTTGGGGTCTTGCAGACCCGCGCGACTACGCCGTATGGAGTCGGCAACAGCGGCTATGGCCTCGTCTTGCCCCACAACTCTGCGGTGCAGCTCCTCTTCAAGTTTGAGCAGTTTCTCGCGTTCGCTTTGCATCATCCTGCTCACCGGAATACCCGTCCAGCGGGCTACCACCTCAGCAATCTCTTCGGCGTCAACTTCCTGATTTATAACAGGATGCTTAGCTTGCGCCTTTTGCAATTCTTCTTGCAGCTCGCCTATTTTGCGTTCGGCTTCTTTTATTTTACCGTAGCGTATTTCGGCTACCTTGCCGTAATCTCCCTGACGTTCGGCACGCTCGGCCTCCAGTTTGTAATCTTCAATGTTTTGCTTCTCAATCTGAATTTTGTTAATCAGCTCTTTTTCACGCTTCCAAGCGGCTTTTTGATTGTCGCGTTCTTCCGTAAGATTGGAGATTTGCAATGATAACTCTTTGAGTTTTTCCTTGTCGTTTTCACGCTTAATTGCCTCACGTTCAATCTCAAGCTGTTTTATTTTTCTTTCCAATTCATCCAGCTCTTCAGGGAGAGAATCCATTTCCAACCTTAACTTGGCGGCCGCTTCATCCACAAGGTCGATGGCCTTGTCGGGCAAAAACCTGTCGGTGATATAACGCTGCGACAGCTCCACGGCGGCAATAATGGCCTCGTCTTTTATCCTCACCTTATGGTGATTCTCGTAGCGCTCCTTCAAGCCACGCAGTATGGAAATGGCGTCGGCACTGTCGGGCTCGTTAATCATCACCATTTGGAAACGACGCTCAAGCGCTTTGTCTTTTTCGAAATACTTTTGGTATTCGTTGAGCGTTGTAGCACCTATGGCTCGCAGCTCACCACGCGCCAAAGCGGGTTTCAGAATATTAGCGGCATCCATTGCCCCTTGACCACCGCCGGCACCCACAAGGGTATGAATCTCGTCGATAAAAAGGATGATTTCACCGTCGGCGTCAACCACCTCTTTAATAAGGCTTTTGAGACGCTCCTCGAACTCACCTTTATATTTTGCCCCTGCTATGAGCAGACCCATATCGAGAGAATAGATAACCTTGCTTCTGAGGTTTTCTGGCACGTCCTTATTTATTATACGGTGTGCAATACCCTCGGCAATGGCGGTTTTACCCACTCCGGGCTCGCCCACAAGAATAGGGTTATTTTTTGTGCGTCGCGAGAGTATCTGCAAAACGCGCCTTATCTCTTCGTCGCGCCCTATAACGGGGTCGAGTTTGCCCTGTTGCGCCATTTCGTTCAAGTTGCGCGCGTAACGGTTTAATGCCTGAAAATTGGCGTCGGCATTTTGCGAATTAACCGTTTGACCCTTGCGCAAATCATCAATTGACGACAACAGGTTATTGTAATTTATTCCACTGTCTTTCAGCATTTTCGACGCCGTAGATTTACCTTCGGCTATGGCGGCAAGCAACATATCGATGGATATGTATTCATCGCCACGCTTGGCAGCAAGTTTCTCGGCTTTCGACAAGGTATTCATCGTTTCGTTCGACAAATACACGTCGGAAGCCCCCTGCACCGTCGGCATTGAGTTCAGCTGATTTTCCAGCGTAGTATTAAATATCGACGGGTTAATATTCAATCTTTTGAATATATAATTGAGGACATTTTCGTCAACTTCGGAGATGCCTTTTAACAAATGAATATCTTCAATAGCCTGATGAAGATGATTCTTGGCTATCTCCTGCGAGCGAGCTAATGCCTCTTTCGATTTTGCCGTAAACTTCTCGTAATTCATATCTTATATAATTTTTTTGGTTTCAATACTCTATTTTAATTAACTTAGCCGCCGTAAATCAATTAGCAAACCAGTTGTAAAATAGTGACATTTTTTCACAATAATTTATACTAAACGTGAAATTTTGGCACTTGCTAAAATAAAGAGCCGTGGAAAAGAGAGTTTTGGTTTTGGGAGCAAGCGAGAAGCCCGAGAGGTATTCGAATATGGCAATAAAACTATTGCGACGGAATAACTATCCCGTGGAGGCGGTGGGCTTGCGCAAGGGAAAAGTGGGGGATGTTGAAATAAAGGACAACCTCGATGAAGTTTCCGATATTCACACCGTTACCGTTTATTTGGGACCCAAAAACCAAAGTCCATATTATGAATTTTTACCCTCGTTAAAGCCGAAGCGAGTAATTTTTAATCCCGGAACGGAAAATGACGATTTGCGAAATAAACTTATTGAACACGGGATTGAAGTTGTTGAAAATTGCACGCTGGTGATGCTGAACTACGATTTATTTTGATTGACAACTAACACAAATACAATGGAATACGGAATTACCTATGTTTCAATAATGCCAATGAGGGCTGAGCCCGACGACAGGTCGGAAATGACTTCACAGCTGTTGTTCGGCGAGCTTTTGGAGGTTGTTGAAAAAAAGGGAAACTGGAGTTTCATAAGGTCTTTGTATGATGATTATACGGGCTGGGTGGACTCCAAACAATACACTTTTGTAACCGATGAAGACTTGGAACGTTTTAACAAGTCCGAAGTTTTTTATTCACAAAAACCCGTATCTACGATATACAGTGTGAGTTCAAGACGTGAATTAAGGATTGTTTTGGGCAGTCAATTCATTGGTTACGTTTCCGGGAAAATAAAATACGGCGACAACGAATATGTTTTGCGGGAAAACCCGATGGAGTTGCTGCCTCGCAAAGCTTTGGTTGATTCCGTTTTACGTACGGCAAATTTATTTATGGATTCCCCCTATTTATGGGGCGGAAAAACACCCTTTGGCGTTGACTGCTCCGGTTTTACGCAATCCGTATTTAAAGTTTGCGGCATAAAATTGAAAAGGGATGCAAGTCAGCAAGTTATGCAGGGCAAAGTCATTGATTTCATTGGAGATGTACGAGCCGGCGACCTGGCTTTTTTCGATAATAACGAAGGAAAAATAATTCATGTGGGAATAATTTTACCCGACAACAAAATAATGCATGC
>CAZPGC010000005.1:29512-34428 GCA_964585875.1 uncultured Prolixibacteraceae bacterium
TTCAACTATTATTGTCAGACCGGGGCTCACAAGTTTGACATTAGTGCAGTGTATGTGAACGGAAACACCAGAGATGTTGAGTTGGATGCCGAGGGCGATGTGGAAAATCTGAAAAGCTATGTGGAATATCTGAAGACAGGCCCTTTAAAACCCTTTATCTTCACTTTCGATGTTACGGAAAAAGAAGTTGTTAATCTTCAGGGGTTTAAATCAAAAAGGCATCTCAGCGACGACAAAAAACCGATATTGAAAAAGTTATTTTTCGGCAAGAAAAAGTGAGAGCATTAAGCATCGATGTTTACGGACGGGTCCAAGGCGTTGGATTCCGTTTTTTTATTTATAAAAAAGCCTTGGAGTGCAATGTCAAAGGCTTTGTGAAAAATATGCCCGACAGCTCGGTATCCATTGAGGTTCAAGGAGATGAAGATGATATAAACAGGTTTCTCGTATATTGCCATCAAGGTCCGCCAATGTCTCGCGTTACCGAAGTGAAGGTCGGCGAGATTCCTCCGCAAGATTTCGGCGATTTTACAATAAAACGATAAACCGTAACGGCACCACGGCTGATTTGCCGGTAAAACATTAACTTGCTTCTTCTCTCCGATATTTAAGGAGCTTACCGACAGACCTTAATTTAATGTATATTTGTGCTGTTAATAATCAAAACTTAAAACCATGAAAACTTTCTTTACCCTTTTTCTGTTTTTAATGACGGCGGGTATTTCTTTTGCACAGACAATTCCCAATTCCGATTTCGAAAATTGGAACACTGTTAACCTCTACGAAGACCCCCAAGGGTTGACAACTTCCAACTTGCAGGCATTTATCCTGAGCCAAAGTCCGGTAGTAACAAAAAGCACAGATAAACATTCGGGCAGCTATGCCGCGAAATTGGAAACAAAAATAATAGGCAGCGACACTATTGCCGGCCTCATCACCAACGGCATGTTTAACAACGGCGGTTTCGGCGGAGGCATTCCGTTTACGCAACGCTTTGACAGCCTGACATTTTGGGCTAAATATAATCTCGCTGCAGGCGATACGGCCGTGTTGGCGGTTTTTGCCAAATATATGGGCAACACCCTGGGCTATGCTCTGAAACGAATTGGCGGCAGCTCTAACACCTACACTAAGTTTTCAGCCAACATGAATTGGTTTGTACCGGCGCCGGCAGCCCCCGATTCCATAATTTTCCTGATGGTAAGCTCCGACCCCGACGGGACACCCGTTAACGGCTCCACGATAACCGTGGATGACATTAAACTCGACAACAGTCTTATGCCGGGCGGCGGCTTCGAGTCGTGGATAATGCATTCGTACGAGGACCCCGAGCATTGGCAATCGTTGAATTTTATTTCGGCTATGTTTCCTCCGCCCTACGTAACCAAAACCACCGACGCTTACAGCGGCACTTATGCTCTGAAAATCACAACCACTCTTTTTAACAACAATCAAGATACTTTGGCGCACATTACCAACGGTAGAATTTTGATAAACGATTTGGCAGGGGGTATGCCCACTTCATACAATCCCAAAAAAGTAAGCGGATATTACAAATACACACCCGTTGGTTTCGATTCGGCTCTTGTGGCCTTGCGAGCCTATGGTTACGACAATCAGGGACAGTATAAAAACCTGACTAACAACCTTATAAAGCTGGCTCCCGCCTCATCTTACACCTATTTCGAAATCGACTTAAATTATACGGCCTGGCCTCCCGTCGATACCTTGGGCATTGCTTTTGCGTCTTCCAACATTTACGACGGTCATCAATGGGCACGGGCAGGCAGCGTGCTTATTGTAGATTCGTTAAGCATAGAATATTACCCCGTGGGGATAGCTCCTTCACAAAAGGAAAAAGCCCTGAAAGTTTACCCGAATCCGGCATCGGCCTATGTGAATTTTATGTTTGATAACAAAACGGAGAAAGCACATTTGACGGTCTATAACAGCTCGGGTAAAATAGTTATAAACAAAACACTTACGGATGAAAAAACGGATGTGAGTAACTTGTCTTCGGGAATTTATTTCTATGATATCCTGGCCGGCCAAAAACGATATAAAGGAAAATTTACCGTAAAACATTAGACTTATGAAGGCTGTTCTCATCCTGTTCATCACGCTGTTATACGGCTTGTTACATGCGCAAAGCGATACGGCACTCTTTCCGGATTTCGACGACAAGCCAAGAGGCGACAAAGGGGTGAGAATAGCCTTTTACAACTGCGAAAACCTTTTCGACACCGAGCACGACAGCCTTAAACGCGACTACGACTTCACACCCGAAGGAAACCACCACTGGACGAACTATCGCTATTGGCAAAAACAAAAAAACATTTCCAAAGTGATTTCGGCTCTCGGCGGCTGGGAGCCTCCCGCCATTGTGGGCTTGGCGGAGATTGAAAACCTACACGTGCTTATCAACCTGGTGCACAGTACGAATCTCAAAAATCATCATTACCGGATTGTACATCACGAGTCGCCCGACAGAAGGGGCATAGACGTGGCGATGATTTACCGCCCCGAAAAGGTGGAAGTGCTGTGGGAAAAGGCCGTAAGAGTTGTGTTTCCCTTTGACACAAGCATTCGCACGCGCGATATTTTGATGGTGAAACTGAAAATTCTGTACCAAGACACGCTTTATTTGTTCATAAACCACTGGCCTTCGCGCTGGGGCGGACAGTTTCAAACCGAGCCGATGCGTATGTATGTTGCAAAGAAGTTGAAGCACCTGACAGATTCGATATCAAAAGCTGACAAGTGCGCCAAGATATTGATTATAGGTGACTTAAATGACACGCCGGCCAATAAAAGCCTCACTCGGGGTTTGGAAGTGAAAACACCCGCAAAATACACGCGCTACGGACTTGTTGACCTTATGATTCCCTATATGGAACAAGGTACGGGCACACATTATCATGTGGGCTCCACGGGAGGAGCGTGGTCGGTGCTCGACCATGTTATCGTAACGCCTTCCTTATTGTGGGACTGTGACGGCCTCTACGTCAAAAATCATAAGGCGCATATTTTCAGAGCACCTTTTTTGCTTGAGAAAAACTCCAAAAACATGCTGATTCCCAACCGCTCATATCTCGGAATGCGTTACCACGGAGGCTTCAGCGACCACCTGCCCGTTTATGTTGATATTTATTTAAAAAAATAATTTGATTTCAAAATAAATCTGAATACTTTTGGTGTTTTCAAAACCGCGATTATTATGGCCTACAGGAAACCAAAAGTTGACAAGGTTTATTATTCCATTGGTGAAGTTGCCGAATTATTTGAGGTAAACGCCTCACTAATACGCTTTTGGGAAAAAGAATTTGATATTTTAAAACCGCGTAAAAACAAAAAAGGCAACAGGATGTTCACTCAAAAAGACATCCATAATTTAAACATTATTTACAACCTTGTTAAAGAACGCGGCTACACACTCAACGGCGCAAAAGAAATGTTGAAGAGTGAAAAAATTGATGAAACAGTTAAAAAAATCGAGGTTATTAACTCCTTGGAAAGGGTAAAACGTTTTTTGCTGGAGCTTAAAAAGGAGCTTTAGTTTTCTCCGTAAACAAGCAACAATTTCCATTTGGTAAATTGAAATATTTTCACGTAATTCGCAGGCTTAATTGACAAATCATTTAAAACTTATAAAATATGAACAAGATTAAACAATCTTTGAGAGAATCGAAGAAGGCGCGTTGGGCTGCCTTGATTTTGGCTTCGATGTCAATTTTCGGAGCGTATTATTTCAACTACGCTTTGTCTTCAATAAAGCCGCAGTTGGAGAGTATTTTGGGGTGGAACAGTGAAGATTTCGGCACCTACACCTCGGCTTACGCTTGGTTTAACGTATTCCTGTTTATGCTTATCTTCAGTGGTTTTATTTTGGACAAGCTGGGGGTACGAAAAACGGGTTTGGGAGCCACGGTAGTTATGTTTGCCGGTACCGCAATAAACTATTGGGCTGTTACTCATAACTTTACAGGCGACGCCGTAATACACATTCCCTTTGTTGGCGATATGACATCACAGGTGTTTTGGTCTTCCTTCGGTTTTGCCATTTTCGGTGTTGGCACCGAGGCCACGGGTATCACCATCTCAAAGGCTGTTGTTCGCTGGTTCAAAGGCAAAGAGATGGCCTTGGCTATGGGTATGCAGATGTCAATAGCCCGTTTGGGTACTGCCCTCGCCGTGGGAATATCCATTCCGCTGGCTAAAAATTTCTCGGTAACCGCTCCTATCGTTTTCGCCTTGATAGTAATGCTCATCGGCGTTATCTCTTTCATCAGCTTTGCCGTTATGGACATCAAACTCGACAAATCGGAAGGCGTTGAAAATGCCGAAGTGCCGGAAGAGGACCAATTTAAAATCAAAGATATCGTTTCCATTATCAGCAATTTGGGCTTTTGGTATATCACCATTTTGTGCGTGCTGTTTTATTCGGCGGTATTCCCCTTCCTTTTTTATGCAAACGACTTGATGATAAACAAATACAACGTTGATCCCAACTTGGCGGGAAGTATAACCATGCTCTTGCCATTCGGAACAATTTTATTGACGCCCGTTTTCGGCGGAATTTACGACAAATACGGTAAAGGCGCCACCATTATGATTATCGGCTCCTTAATTCTGATACTCGTTCACGGCGTTTTGGCCATTCCCACAATCACCGCTTGGTGGGTTGCCGCCTTGATGGTAATCATTCTCGGAGTAGGTTTTTCACTGGTGCCTTCGGCAATGTGGCCTTCTGTTCCGAAAATCATTCCCGAGAAACAATTGGGTACTGCATACGCCGTTATTTTCTGGATTCAAAACATCGGCCTTTTGTTTGTTCCTTTAATTCTCGGTAATGTTCTTAACGCCACAAATCCCGATGTTGCCCCGAATAAAAAAGTGGTAAAATCGGCTATCGAGAA
>CAZPGC010000005.1:34528-46175 GCA_964585875.1 uncultured Prolixibacteraceae bacterium
CTCAACATACGCTACGATTATTATTACGATATGCTGATTTTCTTGGGACTTTCCGTAATGTCGCTACTGTTTGCCTTCCTTTTGAAAGCGGAAGACAAACGCAAAGGCTACGGATTGGAATTGCCGAATATCGAAGAATAAAAAAGTACCTTTTGGCATTTAAAAAAGCGATTTCCGAACGGGAAATCGCTTTTTTTTTGACTACAGGAGAACCTAAAAGCATGTAAAATCGTATCGCTTGCTTCAATTTTTCCCCACAATTTCAAAAATTCTTTCGATGCTGTTGCCGTAATTATCCAAAAGCGTTATGCGGTGCTTTCCCGGGGATGGTTGCAGCGACATCTCGTGTATTCCTTTGGTGCTGCCTATGTAGGTGTTATCCAAGTGCCAAAATATTACGGCATCATCGCGAGCATGAGAGGCCTTGAAAACCACTTTGGAGAGTTTTCCCGTGAAATCCTTGGGAACAAATATTTTCATCCTTGGCGGGGGATAGATGAAGTCCATAACTTTTGAGGAGCTGTGCCTGCAATCAGGGCGAAGTGGCGGAGGCGGAATATATGACGGATTTTTAGCTTTGTAATAATGCTCATATACCGGCGGCAGCACAAACCACGGTTTATGAATCATCTTCGAGACATCCTCACAACTGCTGTTCACTCTATATCTGCCTGAGGGGTCGAGATGCAAGAGCTTATGATAAGGACACAAGGGAGTCTTTATCGCTTTGTCGCCAAGATATTCTTCCTCGGTTTCCATGCAATAGGGTCCCGCCCGATAACCGCTTTGTTTACAGATTTTTATCTTTATCATCTCCTGACGCGGAACGGTAAACCACGCTGTATCGGGAAGGACATCAAAGATTTTAAACATCAGCGGTGCCGCCGAAGAGAGTCCTGTCATGGCCGGACGCCCTTCGCCGTCGGCATTGCCCACCCATACTCCCACAACATATTTTGGAGTCACCCCCACCGACCAAGCATCACGAAAACCGTAGCTTGTGCCTGTCTTCCAGGCGATAGGCTCGGTGCACGAAAACAATTTCCATCCGCTCTCGCCCGCAGGACGGTTAACATCGAGCAAGGCATTCATCGTTTCGCTCAAGGCCGAGACGCTAAAGATTTTCTCGATTTTATTTTTGGGAGCAAGTTCCAAAGCCGAATTTTCAAAATATAAGGGATGCCAGTCGGCAGCTCTGTATCCCTTTAAATTATAGTTGTTTAACACCCTGGCCATTGAGGCATAAACCCCGCTTAACTCAAACAAAGTAACTTCGGCACCACCCAAAATCAACGAGAGCCCGTAGTTATGCGCGCTGCGGTCGATGGTGGTAAAGCCCGTTTTTCGCAAAAGGTCTAAGAAACGCTGAGTGCCGAGGCGTCTTAAGAGTCTCACGGCGGGGATGTTTAACGAACGTGCCAAAGCTTCGGCAGCCGGCACCAAGCCATCGTATTCGTGATGGAAGTTTTCGGGTTTATAGCCGCCTATCTGCGTGGGCACATCAGGCACAAGCATTTGAGGAAGAAGAAGACCTTTGTCGAATAAAGCACAGTATAACAGAGGTTTAAGAGTAGAGCCCGAAGAGCGTCGTGCAACAGCCACATCCACAAATGCTCCCGGGTTGTCGTTTTTAACGCCGTGCGGCAGGTTGCCGTGATATGCCAATATTTTGCCGCTGTTTACCTCGGCAATTATCAAAGCCGCATTGCGGATATTGTTTGAAGCAAGGCGTCGCGAATATCTGTCGAGTATGGCGGCACTTGTCTTTTGCAAATCATAGTCAAGGGTAGTGCGGACTATTTCTCCCCTTTTTTCCATACTCATTTTGTCGCTAAGCCGCGGAGCAAGGTCGGGCAAGGAAAATACTTTTTGCGGCAGCTTTTCTTTTAAGGAGAGCTCGTATGTCAGCCTGTCTATTTTTTCTTCTTTTAGAAGCTTTTTCAAAAGCCTGTTGCGCTTGGCCAACAACTTAAGTTGGTTTTTCCCCGGATAAATAAGCGATGGGGCGTTGGGCAACACCGCCAAGGTAGCCGTTTCAGCCCAGCTGAGTTTATACGGCGGCCTGTTGAAATAGCGTCGTGATGCCGCATCCAAGCCTACGATATTACCGCCGAAAGGAGCATTGGCGGCATACATTTTCAGTATTTCGGCTTTGGAATACGACAGCTCTATGCGTGTGGCCATCACTATTTCAAGCAATTTGTTCACAAAGCTGCGGCGGCGGTGGCCTGATGACATACGCGCCACTTGCATGGTTATGGTGCTGCCCCCGCTGACTATTTTCCCTGCACGCACATCTTGCCATGCGGCTCTTGCCAGCGAAAAAAGGTTGACTCCCGGGTGATAAAAGAAATAGCGGTCTTCAAAAGTCGTCAGGCACTCGGCGAATTTCACCGGTACCGAGTCAGACTCGGAAAAACGCCATTGACCGTCGGAAGCGAGGCGGGCGCCTATAAGCCGACCGTCGCTGCTCAGCACCACGGTCGAGAGCGGTGAGTTAAAAAGGGGCGAAGGAAGTGAGAACCAATATATTATCAGCAGCAAAACAACTGCAGCCGTCCACAGCTTTCTCTTTCTTCCTGCAAAAATCCTCATCGGCATATCATCTGACAACTTCCACCCACCGACCCGGAATTACCGCTTCGATACTCTTGTCGTACATGGCTCCGCACTGAAGGGCCGGCATATAAAACCTGCCGGCATAAGCGGCATTCAGCATCACGCTGAAAACAACTTTTTTATGTTTTGGCAAGGAGAAGAAAGTATAAATCCTGTCGTCTCTGATATCGCGATAATCAGCTGTAGCGGAAGCACTGTCGCCGCCTATTCCGTAAAATCTGCCGTTTATAATTTCCCATCCCGAAGGAAAGACCTGCCGCAGTGCCAAGTTGTGATAGTTGCGCAGCATTCCCGGATTTGAAATACTCACAACAGCCTTAAAATCAGTACCTTGTTTAATCTTGGCAGGGTCTATGGGCTTTCCTTCCATATCCACATATCTTACGCTCATCCGTAGATTGTCGTTCTTAGCTTTTTCCCTGCCTTCTTCGGGTCTTCCGCTTAGCATCAAGCGCACAAACACAAGGCCCATACCTTTATTAAGCACTTCGATTTTTTGTGTGCCGGCATCGTTTATTTTCAATTCACGCGAAAGAAAAGCACCGTCTGTTTTCAGCTTTTTCCGAGTCGAATTAAAATTATAAAGCACATCAATACCTTTTGCCTCGCCCCCATTGCCGGCAAAATAATCGGCAAAGGCATAAAGGGCAAAAGCCGTTGTCTGAGTGCTCATCCATTGGTCGGATGCCAAATGTTCGGCTATATTTTTTATGAGCAAAAAAGCTTGGCTGTTTCTTCCGAGGTCTTTGAGCACCGTGGCTTTCATGGCATCATCGCGAATGCTGCTGCCATAGGTCCAGTCGTAATCGCCCTCATCGTTCGAGGCCGCCAGTTTTTCCAAAATCTTCAGGGCAGCGGTTTTCCGATTAATCAAGGCATAAGCTCCGGCAAGTAAAGTTTTGGAGCGCTCGTTTAAGGCCATTTCACGCATTCTGTTCATGGCTCCCAACTCAGGTTCGCCGGCAAGGGATAGCAGGTAAAGTCGATAGGCCTGTTCCAATAAAGCACCGTAACCATCGTAGCGCGACCAACTTACGGCCTCACTCTTCTGATAGCTCAACCATCTGTCGAGCATACCCGAAGGCAGCTCATAGCCTTTTTCTTTGGCAGCCAAAAGAAAATGTCCGGCATAATCCGTTCCCCATTTGTTTACATAATCTTGGCCCGGCCAATAAGCAAAGCCACCATTGGGCAACTGAAACAACCTCAATCTGTTAAGCGTTGCCATAACATTTTCCTGTATTTCTTTCCGCTTTCCTTCTTCGATGTCAATAATCTTATCGAGGTAAAGCTGTGGAAAGGCCGAAGATACGCTTTGCTCTACGCATCCGTAGGGATAGCGGATAAGATAATTGAGCCTTCCTTCGAGATTTACGGGCATTAGTGACGATAACTCAAGAACGGCTTTGTTGCTGCCGCGAACACCAAAAGGTTTCAACAAACCCTGCCATTTTTCGCCTGCCTTCAACACCGTATCTTGATAGAGGGTATAAAGCGGATTAGGATTTCTCACCTCAATATCTATATGGTAAGTAGCTTTCAATGTGCCGCTTACGGCAACAATATCAACTTTGGCTTTTCCCGTAACATCTTTTACTTTCAAATTGAAGTCAACAACCTTCTCTCCTTTGGTATCGAAATCAACAGTCTTGCTTTTACCGTCGGCAACACTTAAAAGTGAATTGGACGAAACTGTCAATCTCACTTTTTTCACCTTTTTATTCATGGCAAAAACCGTAACCGGCAGCTTGACGTCTTCACCCGGTGCCAAAACACGAGGCAAGGTGCCGAGAATCATCAAATCTTTTTTGACGGCGACCGCTTTTTCGCTGCTGCCGTAAGTCCTGCCGTTTCCCGCTACCACCATCACCCTTACGGAGCCCACATAATTGGGCATTGTGAATTTATGAACTCTGCTTTCTTTTTTTCCGAGAGTAAACGGGCCTTCAAAAAAGACAACCGGTTTAAAGCGAACGGTTTTATTTTTTGAAGGGTCGATAATTTTATCGCCGCCACCCACGGCAAAGGCTTTTTCCAACCTCGCTCCGTAAGCACCTATGACATAATCATACAAATCCCACGTGCGTACCGTTAGCGCCTCGCGCGAATAAAACCTGTGCCAGGGGTCGGGGGTGCGATAGCCGCTTATGTCGAGCAGGCCCTCGTCAACAACAGCGAGTGTGTAAGTCATGGGCTCACCGTGTTTTTCCGAAACTTTGATGCTGAAATCTTTCTCCGGCTCGTAAACTTTTGAAGTTTTGATGACAGGCTCCAACTTTGTGGAGGAGTCGAAAACCTCCAAAGGAATGACGCCATACATCCTTATGGGATTGTCGTTTACCGTTTGCGAATGCGGCTGTATCATACTGATATGCACATAGATATTGGGAGACATTTCTTCCGTCAAAGGAATTTTAAAACGCGTTTCCTTGTCTTGAGTTTCCACCCAAAAAGCCTTCAAAACTTTGTCGCCTTTTTCCAAGCTCACCAAGGCATGCCCGTTTTTGGAGCTGGGAATCACTATCTCGGCTTCTTCTCCGATGTTGTATTTTTCTTTGTCGGCAGTAAAGGCCAAAACGGTAGCCTTATCACCGGCTTTTCCAATGCTGCCGTAGTATTCAGAGAAATAAGCCGTGAAAGCCGAGCTATGGTCTCCGTTGATGTCGGAAACCGTGATAAGATAGCGCCCGTTATCGTTCCAATCGTGATAAGGTATTGTAAAATAGGTGTTTACCTTGCCGTCGCTGCCTGTTGTCAGATATTTGTCGAAAACCCTGTGCCGCGTGCCCGAGCTAAGGTATGTCGCCAAATTATCGTTGTAGGTCTGCCACCACCATCGCCATGCCACCTTGTAAATCTTCAAATGGAGGCGTCTGCCGGGTGCAGCTTTGCCACGGGCATCAACTGAAACAATGCTCAACAGGTGCTTTTTCTTTATGGAATACCAACCGCGCTCTCCTTTATCGACAATGCGAGCACCAATGTAAGTATCGAAAGGAGAGTATTTTACGTTTTGAGTAAAGATGCTGAAATTACCGCTTTTCTCGAAGACGCGCGTTGTGAAGGAGGCATTTAAAAAGCCGGGAGCATTGCGTCCCGAAATGTTGAAGGTTAGGGCTTTCTTGCCGTCGGAGCCCAATTTTCCCGATGCTATATCTTCTTCACGCGGCGAGAAATCCGCAGCGGCATTGTCGAAATTATATTGCGAATATTTTTTGAATTCAGTCTTGGTTTTTGTAAGTTTCAGCTTGACGTCGAACTTGAGCCCGGCGGCGGGAGCACCGTGTAACCATTTGCTTTCCAATGTAAAAGCCCTGTCGAGGTCGGCAGCGGTAAGGAGCTTGCCATTGAATTTTATACCCCCTTTCAACCTGTTTGGCTTGATGGTTTCCACCCGCACCGTTTTGGTAAAAAGGGCACCGCCGGCTTTTACTTTCAGAAGGTAATTTCCTGTAAGAGCCTCGGCGGAAGTGCGGGTGTGAAAGGTATAAAATCCGTTTTCGCCATATCTTGAAATATGACTGTCAACAAGCCTGCTTAAAGGGTTGAACAACTCGAATTTCACGGGATAGTCGTCGGGCAAAATATCATTTCCGTCTTTAAGAATAAAGGTGAGATAGATATCGTCGCCGGGACGCCACACGCCGCGCTCGCCATAAATAAAGCCCTTCATTCCTTCTTTCAGCCTCATGCCGGCAACATCGAAATTGCTGATTGACAGCGCAGAACCGTTGTCCAATTTCAAATAGCCATATTGCCCTTCTTTTTTTACCACGGCAAAATAAGGTTTTGCATCGAGCTTTTTGAACAACAATCCGTCGCCATCGGTTTTCCCCTCTCCTATTTTCCGCCTTTGAAAGTTATAAAAAACCACCTCGGCACCTTTCACCGCTTCGGTGCTTTTCAAATCGGCAACGACAGCCAAATATCTGTTGTCGCTCGTGCCTTTGACGGTGATGCCCAAATCGGACACAAAGATATTTTTCCCGGGAAAAACATCGGGGATGTAATACGACGAGGTGCAAGGATTATCCCTGTCGCCCCAACTGAAATCATCGGGATAATCGTAGTCCCATGAGTAAAACTCGCTATCGTATTTTTTCATCTCTTTTTTTACTTCGGCGGCGTACTCCTCATCGGAAATATCCTGTTTTGTTGTGGCGCTGTCACACTCGTAAAGCGAATATTCCCGGCGGAAAAGCAGCTCCACCCTGTAAATGGCACCCGGCTGAATGTCAATGAGTTTAGCCAAGTCAACTTTATAAACATGCCATTTGTCGGGTTGAAAACCCTTGGTTTTATCGAGCTCTATTTTCTTCTGCAAAATCATCCTTCCCACCCGCGACAACTCGTTTTCGCCTCTGAAGTTGTTTTCCTGTAAAAAGAACAGAACGTTATCGTCGAAAATCTGTATTATTCGCAGGTCCACAGCCTTTAGACTCACCGCCTCAAAAGGAAAAATCAACTCCTTCGATGAAGGCATAATCACCTGATTGTCAAACAAACGCACCTGAGGTTTCTCAAGCTCGAAGGTCACTTCAAGTTCAACATCTTCAGGCAGTTTATACGAAAGGGCGTTTTTTATTCCGGCGCTTATTATCAAGGTCTGACGGCCTTTGATTCTATGCTCGGGCGAAAGTTTTACTTTGTTACCTTCCGCATCAAGGGTGAATTTGGTATGGTTTCCTTTTAAGAATATCATTCCGTCAAGGTCTTGGCCGGGCAGCAGAGGGTCGGAAAAAGTAATGATAACACTGCTTTTATCCTCACTTAAATCGGCAGAGAGCACTTCGAACTCGTTAATGCCGGGAATACGGTATTCGCTTTTGTAGTCTTCGTCAACGCCCAATTCCTTACCATCGACTTCTATTTCCATTTTCAAGCCCTGCTCGTAGCGTTTTATACTATCGACTCTAAGAATGTGCAAAGTGCCGTTTTTCTTATGCAACCATTTGATATGCATATCATTACCGCTATATTTTATACTGACGGACTTCTCCACGTCTTCACTTTTAGCCACGTCGGCAGTGGTTAATATCGCCTCGTATTTATAATAGCCCATCGTTTGCCCGTAGGCCGAAAGCTGCCCTTCCGACAGCTTAAAATCCTGTGCCATGGTACGCACCTGATACTTCATCACGGCATAATCTTCGGGCACATCCATAAGTTTCGAAAGGAAAAATCTAACAGTATATACGGTGTTGGGTTTCAGGTAATTATCGGGTATGAATTCAATTGTACGCTTGTCGGCCCACACTGCTTGACCGTCGATGCCGGGACTAAAATCAAACACCGCGGCATCCACCTTATCGCCGGCCTTCACCGAATCGTTTACAGGCTTGCGCAAGCGCACGGTAAAGCGTGCCCCGATGGAAAGATATTCGCCTCGGGTATAGGAAATAATATACTTACCGAAGCCCGGCTCGGCCTTTTTCAGCTCTTTTCCTTCGTTTCCACACGAAAAAAAGAACATTATCAGAGTGATAATCAAGATATTATAATGCTTCATAATTCAAAAAAAATTGTATTTGTTTTCGATTGTGTTTTCTAAAAAATTTTGACAAGGAGAAATTTATTCTTTGTTATCAAACTTCAAAAATAAAGAAAAAACAAACTCACTTTTGAGGCTGTTAAAAAAGTTTTTTGAAAGGACAAAAATCGCCGGAAATTTTAGTTTAAATTTGCATCACAAAACCAACTTTTCGGGATATGATACCAAAGGAGACAATAGACAAAATATTCGAAGCCGCTCACATTGAGGAAGTTATCGGTGATTTTTTACCGCTGAAAAAACGCGGCGTCAATATGATTGGCCTTTGTCCTTTTCACAACGAAAAGACCCCTTCCTTCACCGTTTCCCCTTCAAAAGGAATTTACAAATGTTTTGGCTGCGGAGAGTCGGGCACGGCAGTCAATTTTGTAATGAAGCACGAAAATATGACCTATCCCGAGGCTTTGAAATATCTTGCCGCAAAATACGGTATCGAGGTCGAAGAAAAGGAAATGACCGACGAAGAAAAGGTGAAGGAGAAAGAGCGCGAATCGCTTATGGGCGTTACCGCCTTTGCCCAAGCTCATTTTGCCGACACCTTATTAAAAAGCGACGAGGGCAAAGCCATAGGCCTTAAGTATTTCAACGAACGCGGCTTCAACGACTACATCATCGAGAAATTCGGTCTGGGTTATGCCGCCGACTCGTGGGACGACCTGCAAAAAGCCGCCAAAGCAAAAGGCTACACCGAAGATGTGCTGATAAAAACAGGCTTGATAGTAAAAACGGAAGAGGGCAAGACCTACGACCGTTTCCGCGGGCGCGTTATTTTCCCCATTTACAACATCTCGGGGCGTCCCATCGGTTTCGGCGGACGCATCCTCGACAGCAGCAAGAGCAAAGCCAAATACGTCAATTCGCCGGAGTCGGAAATTTACCACAAAAGCAATGTGCTCTACGGCCTGAATCTGGCGCGGACTCCCATTATGAAGGCAGAGAACTGCTACCTTGTTGAAGGCTACACCGATGTCATAAGTCTGCACATGGCGGGAATAGAAAACGTGGTGGCCTCCTCGGGCACCTCGTTGACGACAGGGCAAATAAAACTGCTAAAACGTTTCACAAACAAAATCACCATTCTTTACGACGGTGACACGGCGGGCATCAAGGCTTCTTTCAGAGGCATAGATATGATTATCGAAGAGGGCTTAAACGTAAAAATCGTCCTCTTTCCGGAAGGTGAAGACCCCGATTCTTTTGCACGCAGCCACAGTGCCGAAGAGGTGGAGAAGTTTGTTACCGAGCAAGCCAAAGATTTTATTCTTTTCAAGTCGGATATGCTTAAGGGCGAAGCCGGCAACGACCCCGCGGCGCGCTCAGAAATGATAAAAGACATTGTGCGCTCCATAGCTCTAATCCCCGAAAATATTGACAGACAGTTATATACAAGAGAGGCAGCCGTGATTTTGGAAATCGACGAGGAAATACTCGTTAACGAAATAGCCAAATACAGAAGGAAGAAATACTACAAAGACAAGAAAGACTACAGCCCTCCGGAGGAAGAGCCCGCAAAGAAAGCTCCTCAGATTTTGCTCAAAGACAACACTCTGAATTTGGAGAAGGAGATTACGCGTGTTTTGCTCAATTACGGCAACTTTGAGTTTATACCCAAGCTGTCGGGAATGCCTTTGCTTGCGGGCGATACGGAAGAAAAGGTCAAAGTGTCGGACTTCATAATAAGCACTCTACTCGACGACGACATTGTTTTAAAAGAATCGGCAGAGATATCGCAAATATTTCAGGAATTTGTAGAGGCCTACGAGCAGGACAAAGTGCCCTCGCAACAATTTTTTGTAAAATATGAAGATGAGAAGGTAAACAAATTGGCAATCGACTTGATTACAGATCCTTATAACCTTCATGAGTGGAGCAAAATAGGCATAAACGTGGCCGACGAAACCACAGACAAGGTATTGGCTCGGTTAGTGGTGGCATCGGTTTACGCCTACAAACAAAAAATTGTGAACAACCGAATTGTAGAGCTGACCGAGCAGTTGAAAGAAGAGGGACAGGATGAAGAGAAAGTCTTCAAACTTCAAAAAACAATAGCCGCTCTGACAAGCACAAGAAACAAAATTTTAAAGGAAATGGGGCGCGTGGTGCTGCCCGGATGAGGACATAAAAAAAGGCACGCATAAAAACAGACGTGCCTTTTTAATATATAAGATAATCACTTAAAAGTCAAGCTTTTTCCTCATATACTCAGCTCTTTCGCGATAGCGGTTAAGCTGTTCTTTTTCAGGGTCAATCCCTTTGGGGCGAGCCTTGGTACTCTTGTTATACTCGTCGTTTCTAAAAAGCATAAACTGGCAAATACGTTTGTAAGCTTCCCTTTGATCAAACGAAGGGAATTGTTTAAGTTCGGTCACCACCTTGTCGGTGAAACCGTCCTTATCCTGCTCCCAAATCTTCAACACCTCTTTTCTCTCTTTGTTAGACATATTGAAATCATGATCGAAAACCTTGTTTACCCATTTGCGTTCTTTTTTGTCCACTTCGCCATCTACGCCGGCTATTGCAATCATGCCTGCATAGATAATTTGCTTAAAGTTAAAGTCTGCCATAATTAATAAATTTGTTGGTTTTTCCTAATTAGTTGAAGCGTAAAAATAATACATTTTTATTATTTGTCAAGAATTAATTTTAATTTTTGAGAAATGTTTGTAAAAAAATATAACTTTGCAATGGTTTTAAATATTTTAATAAATTGAGATACAGACTATTAACGATATTACTACTATTGATTATTCCTTTGTGGCTTTTTTCACAAAGAAGAAACAGTTACGGTCAAAACATAAAATTATACAAGGCCGACAGGGTAATTTTAGCATTAAATTATCTGCAATGGAAGAACTTGCCTGCCCAAATCGACTTAAAATCCGTAAACAGGGGTTTCTATCTCGGATATTTTCTCGACAACCCTCTTGGAGGCTCACGTTTCAGTCTCGGCATCGGTTTATCACTGACGGCCAACAACTTATACTCCGACGCCATCCCAAAATATCTTGTCGACTCAAGCGAAAGCGGATTCACCGGCTTTGTTAAAATAAAGGACATTTCGCCGCAAAATAATAGATATATAAACAACAAAATGACTTTTACATACATCTCCGTGCCTTTGGAGTTGCGATTGAGACTGGGGAAAAACGAATTCCGGAAAATTTCAGTCGGTTTTGAAATGGGCTATATGATAAGCAGCTATTTGAAATATCACGGCGACAATTTTTTCAAAAAGTCGGGCGAAACGGTGAAATTTAAGTTTTACGACATAGAGAACGTTATGAGGCTGCGCTATGGTGTAAGTTTTCGTCTTGCCTACAACAGGCTGGGTATCAGGTTTTTCTACCCTTTGACTACCATCTTTGAAGAAGACAAGGGAGCGGCATTTTATCCGCTCGAATTCGGAGTTTCGCTTATGGTGTTTTAGCCGCTCTCTCCGTCGCGGCCGTCCCATTCGTGATAAAAACGCGTGAGAAA
>CAZPGC010000006.1:0-1778 GCA_964585875.1 uncultured Prolixibacteraceae bacterium
TAAGTTCGGAAAACGGGCACCGGTTTTTCGGGTGAATCCCCCCAACCCCCCTTTTTCACCGTGTCCGACCCCCGGCGGAAAGGGGGACTACCGTGCAGCAAATCATTTGAAAATTTCTACAAAGGGAGAAAAAACAGAAAAAGTTTCGGGCTCACAAACGGTTTGCAGCTACAAAAAATCAAGCACTTTACTTACCGACACCACATTAAAACTCGACAACAAGTTTTTGTCTGATTATTTCGTTAAGTTTGGAAATATCAACCCTTTCCTGAGCCATGGAGTCGCGCTCGCGCAGCGTAACGGTATTATCTTCAAGCGTTTGATGGTCGATGGTGATGCAATACGGAGTACCAATGGCATCTTGCCGGCGGTAGCGTTTACCTATGGCGTCTTTTTCCTCATACATACAGTTGAAATCGTATTTCAGTCTGTTCATCACCTCGCGTGCCTTCTCGGGCAGTCCGTCTTTTTTCACCAAAGGCAAAACGGCCGCTTTCAAAGGAGCCAACAACGGCGGCAGATGCAATACCGTCCTCACCGAGCCGTCGTCTAATTTTTCCTCTTCAAAACTGTTGCTCAACACTGCAAGAAACATTCTGTCGAGGCCTATGGAAGTCTCAATAACGTAAGGCACATAGCTCTCGTTAATCTCGGGGTCGAAATACTGAAGTTTTTTTCCGGAAAATTCCTGATGAGCACTAAGGTCGAAATCGGTACGGGAGTGTATGCCTTCCAATTCTTTAAAGCCGATGGGAAACTCGAACTCGATATCGGTGGCCGCATTGGCATAGTGTGCCAATTTTTCGTGGTCGTGAAAACGGTATTTTGCAGCGTCGATACCGAGGGCCCTGTGCCATTTCATCCTTTGTTCTTTCCAGTAAGAAAACCACTCCATTTCGGTGCCGGGGCGTACAAAAAACTGCATCTCCATTTGTTCAAACTCTTTCATACGGAAGATAAACTGCCGCGCAACTATCTCATTTCTAAAGGCTTTACCAATCTGAGCTATGCCGAAAGGTATTTTCATTCTGCCTGTCTTCTGAACGTTCAGATAGTTGACAAAGATGCCCTGAGCCGTCTCGGGGCGCAGATAAATTTCGCCGGCATCGTCGCTAACGGAGCCCATACGTGTGGAAAACATCAGGTTGAATTGTCTTACGTCGGTCCAATTGGCACTACCCGAAACAGGACATTTTATTTCCAAATCGAGAATCAGCTGCTTTATGGCCGCAAGGTCGTTGCGCTCCATGGCACCGTAAAGGCGCTTGCTTATCTCTTCTATTTTTTGGCGACGCTCAATAATTCTCGCGTTGGTATTCAGAAATTGCTCCTCATCGAAAGCCTCGCCGAAACGTTTGCGCGCCTTGGCCACGTCCTTGTCGATTTTAGCCTGAATTTTAGCCATAAAATCTTCCACAAGCACATCGGCACGGTAGCGCTTTTTGGAATCTTTGTTATCGATGAGCGGGTCGTTGAAGGCTCCGAGGTGTCCCGAGGCCTTCCAAACCGTAGGGTGCATAAATATTGCCGAGTCGATGCCCACAATATTTTCATGCATCTGCACCATGGCCTTCCACCAGTAATCTTTTATGTTCTTTTTCAACTCGACGCCGTTTTGTCCGTAATCGTAAACGGCGCTCAGCCCGTCGTAAATCTCGCTGGACTGAAAAATAAAGCCGTATTCCTTGGAATGGGCTATAATCTTCTTAAAAATATCTTCGTTATTTGCCATGGCGCAAAAATAAAAAAGGTTTGCGTTGATTTACATGAATGTTTGG